>JBIODO010000050.1:0-15006 GCA_044445225.1 Burkholderiales bacterium | reverse complement strand
AGGTCGGCTCGTTCGTGCCGCCCAAGCTGATGCCGCAGCTGGCCGATACCGCCGAGCTGGTGGCGTTCGCCAGTACGCTGCCGGGCCTGCTGCCGTCGGTGCTGGTGCCCAACTTGAAGGGCGCTGAACGTGCGATCGACTCGGGCGCGCACGCGATGCTGCTGCCGCTGTCGGCCAGCCATGCGCACTGCCTGGCCAACCTGCGCAAGACGCCCGGCGAGGTGGTGCAAGACTTGCGCCGCATCGTCGACCTGCGCGATGCCAGGGGCTCGCGCTGCCTGGTCGAGGTGGGCATCTCCACCGCATTCGGCTGCACGATCCAGGGCCGCGTCGAGCCGTCGGAAGTGCTGCGGCTGGTGCGTGCGGCCGTCGACGCTGGCGCCGACCGCATCGGCCTGGCCGACACCGTGGGCTACGCCGATCCGTTGCAGGTGGGTACGCTGTTCGGGCAAGCCATCGAGGTGGCGGGCGACAAACTCTCGTGCGGCCACTTTCACGACACGCGCGGCCTTGGTTTGGCCAACGTGTTCGCCGCCTGGCAAGCCGGCATGCGCCGCTTCGACGCCTGCACCGGCGGCCTGGGCGGCTGCCCGCATGCGCCCGGCGCCAGCGGCAACGTGGCCACCGAAGACGTGGCCTACCTGTTTGCCAGCATGGGGGTGCCCACGGGCCTCGACTTCAGCGCGCTGATGGCGCTGCGCGAGCGTGTCGGTCGCTGGATCGAGGGCGAACCGCTGCACGGTGCGATCTGGCGTGCGGGTCTGCCAAAAACGGTGAGCCTATGAACGCACAAACTGCCCGCGAGTTGCCCCAGCCCTTGAAAGGGCTGAAGGTCGTCGAGTTCACCCACATGGTGATGGGCCCCACCTGCGGCATGGTGCTGGCCGACCTCGGTGCCGAGGTGATCAAGGTCGAGCCGATCGACGGCGACCGCACGCGCACGCTGCTCGGCGCGGGCATCGGCTTCTTCCCGATGTTCAACCGCAACAAGAAAAGCATCCAGATCGATCTGCACAAGCCCGCAGGCGCCGCGGTGGCGCGGCAACTCGCCGCCAGCGCCGACGTGGTGGCCGAGAACTTCAAGCCCGGCACGATGGCGAAGTACGGCCTCGACCACGCCGCGCTCGCCAAGGACAACCCGCGCCTCGTCTACGCCAGCCTGAAGGGCTTCCTGCCGGGTCCGTACGACCACCGCACCGCGCTCGACGAGGTGGTGCAGATGATGGGTGGCCTGGCCTACATGACCGGCCGGCCGGGCGATCCGCTGCGCGCGGGCTCGTCGGTCAACGACATCATGGGCGGCATGTTCGGCGCCATCGCGATCCTGGGCGCGCTGATCCAGCGCGGCATCACCGGGCGCGGCATGGAGGTGCAGTCGGCCCTGTTCGAGAACAACGTGTTCCTGGTCGGCCAGCACATGCTGCAGTACGCGATCACCGGCCAGCCGGCGGCGCCGATGCCTGCGCGCATCAGCCCGTGGGCGATCTACGACGTGTTCACGGTCAAGGACGACGAGCAGATCTTCCTCGCCGCGGTGAGCGATGCGCAGTGGCTCACGTTCTGCGACGCGCTCGGTTTCGACGATCTGAAGCTCGACCCGGCGCTCAAGCTCAACAACGACCGCGTGCGCGCGCGGCCCACGCTGCTGGCCGAGTTGGGCAAGCGACTCAAGGCATTCAGCGCTGCCGAGCTGTCGCGCCGCTTCGAGGCCGCGGGGCTACCGTTCGCGCCGATCATGAAGCCCGAGCAACTGCTCGACGATCCGCACCTGGTGCAAACCGGCGGTCTGGCCGACATCCGGCTCACCGATGGCGAGCGCGCCGGGCAGCCGGTGAAGGCCACGCTGTTCCCGTTCACGCTCGACGGCCAACGGCCCGGCGTGCGGTTGAATCCACCCAAGCGCGGCGAACATACGCGCGAGGTTTTGGCCGGCATCGGCATCGCCGAGCGCGAGATCGACGCCTTGTTCGAAGCCCACGCGGTAGCGTGAGGATCACAGCGCACTCAAACCCGGAGACGACATGACGATCAAGACCCCCACGCGACGCGACCTGTTGGCCTTGAGCCTCGGCGCGCTGTGCGCGCCGGCCGGCTTCGCCCAGGGCGACAAGACGCTGCGTTTCATCCTGCCCAACGCCACCGGCTCGGGTGTCGATGCGATCACGCGCGCCGCGCAACCGGCGTTGGCCAAGGCGCTGGGCGCCACAGTGATCGTTGACAACCAACCCGGCGCGGGCGGCATCGTCGGCTTACAGGCGCTGGCGCGCTCGGCGCCCGACGGCTTCACGCTCAGCGTGGTGTCGAACAACGTGGTCATCTTTCCGAGCGTGTTCAAGAGCATTCCGTTCGACATGCCGGGCGACTTCACTGCGATCGCCATCTGCGGCGCGACACCGATCGTGCTGGTGGTCAACCCGAACAAGGTGCCAGCCAAGGACCACAAGGAGTTCGCCGCGCTGTTGAAAAGCAAGCCCGGCCAGTTCAACTACGGCTCGGGCGGCAACGGCACGATCCTGCACCTCACCGGCGAGCAGTACGTGGACGAAGTGGGCGCCAAGGCCAACCACATCCCGTACAAGGGCGTCGGTCCGATGGTCACCGATTTGATCGGCGGCCAGATCGACTTCGGCACGCTGGCGCTGCCCAGCGTGCAGCAGCACATCAAGAGCGGCGCGCTGCGCGCCATCGGCGTGGGCGGCGCGCAGCGCTCGCCGGCGGCGCCCGAGATTCCCACCCTCGTCGAGCAGGGGCTGACCAACTACGTCGTCGAGGCCTGGTTCGGCGTGCTCGGCCCCAAGGGCATGAGCGCGGCCGACATCAAGCGCGTGCACGACGCGATCACCGCTGCCTTCGCCGACCCGGGCGTGAAGGACGCGATGGCCAAGCAAGGCAACACGATCAACGTCAGCAGCAGCGAGTTTGCGCAAGCGTACTTTCGCAGCGAGAAGGACAAATACGCCAAGCTGGTGAAGAAGGCAGGCATCGAGCTGCAGTGAGTCCTCCGCCCGGCCACCCGAAGGGGGCTCGCTCCCGCCCGGCGGGACGGCGCGCAGCGCCAAGGGTGCAGTCATGACCGCGCTGACCTTCGCGCCGCGTGTGCTGTTCCTGAGCGCCGATCCGGCGCTGGTGCGCGCGCAGCTCGCAGGGGAGGTGCTCGATTCGGATCGCGCCGCGCCACTGCGCGACGACGTGTCGACCGACGAGATCTCGCCGTTGCCAGCGATGGTGCACTTCGACGCCACACTCGGCCGCTACCCATACACCGGCTTCAAGACCGGCGGCGAGCGCCCGATCGGGCGCGACGCCGTGCGCAACGCAGCCATCGAGGTGGTGGTCGCCGGGCGGCGCTACGGCAAAGGCAGCTCGCGCGAGCACAGCGTGGTGGCCGAGTTGTCGGCCGGCGTGCGGCTGGTGATCGCCGAGAGCTTCGAGCGCATCTACCGCCAGAACGCCGACAACGTGGGCCTCCTGACCAGCACCGACTGCGGCCTCGTCGCACGCATCCAGCGCGGCGAGGCGATCACGCTCGACGAGTTGCTGCAAGGCCGCGACACGCTGGCCGCGGCGATCGTGCGCGCAGGCGGCTTGATCGCTTATGGCCGGCAGCGGCTGCAGCGCGGCGCGACGTCACGCACCGCGGCAACTGCCGACGAGCCCGCCGGCCCGCGCACGCTGTTTCAGAAAATCATCGACCGCCACACGCTGGCCACCGCCGACACACCGGCGCAGCCGGCTACCGGCCAGGGCGGCTTCGTGCGTGCCGATCTGCGCTTCATCCACGAGTACTACACCGGCATGTGCGCGCATCTGCTGCAGCAAGCGTTCGGTGAGGCGCTTGCCCTGCACGAGCCGGGCAGCATCGTTGCATTTGAGGACCACCTGTCGTACGTGCATCGCAGCCCGGTACACGTGGCGCAGGGGCTGGTCGGCAGCGTGCTCGCGCTGTCGCGCGCACACCGCGCGTTCGTCGAACGCCATCGCCTCACGCACCACGGCTACCTGCGCGACGGGCTCGATGCGGGCGATGCCGGCAACACCGGCTCGCAAGGGATCTCGCATGCGCTGGTGGCCGAGCGCTACGCGCTGCCCGGGCAATTGATCGTCGGCACCGACTCGCACACCACGCACTCCGGCGCACTCGGCTGTGTTGCGTTCGGCGTCGGCACCACCGACATGGCCAACGCCTTCGTCACCGGCGCGCTGCGCTTGACGATGCCCGCCTCGCTGCGCGTCGAGCTCAGGGGCCCTTTGCCAGCCGGCGTGACCGCCAAGGACGTGGTGCTGCACCTGCTGGCGCTGCCGGCAATGCGCGCGGGCGAGGGTGTCGGCAAGGTGTTCGAGTTCTGCGGCTCGGCGGTGCGCGCGATGTCGATCGACGAGCGCGCGACGCTCACCAACATGGTGGCCGAACTCGGTGGCTTCACCGGCATCGTCGCGCCCGACGACGAGACAGTTCGTTTTCTGCACGAGCGACGCGGCATCGATTTTCAGGTCGAGCCTTGGATGACCAGCGATGCCGGCGCCGCGTACGCGGCCACGATCGAGCTGGACTGCAGGCGCCTGTCGCCGATGGTGGCGGCGCCGGGAGACCCCGGCCACGGCGTGGCGCTGCACACGCTGGCCGAGCGGCCACCCATCGATATCGCCTACGGCGGCTCGTGCACCGCGGGCAAGCGCGAAGACTTCGACCACTACCACGCGGTGCTGCGCTGGGCGGCCGACCGCGGGCTGCGCGTGGCCGCGGGCGTCAAGTTGTACCTGCAATTCGGCACCGTCGACGTGCGCGACCACTGCATCGCGCAGGGCTATTTGGCGGCGTTCGATGCCGTTGGTGCGGAGATCCTGCAGCCGGCGTGCGGCGCCTGCGCCAACTGCGGCCCTGGTGCCTCCGACGATGCGGGGCAGGTGACCGTGAGCGCGATCAATCGCAATTTCCCTGGCCGCTCGGGGCCGGGCTCGGTGTGGCTGGCCAGCCCGCCCACCGTGGCGGCGAGCGCGATCGCCGGTGAGCTGGCGTCGTTCGACGAGCTGAAGCGGCGCTTTGACGTGGCAGGTGCCGCCGTGTCGCCGATGCCGCATTGAACTGACGCGCAGTTCGTCGCGCGGTGCACCGCGTGCGGGCTGTGCGAGACTGCGTCCACTAGGTGGTCCGGCTGCGCGGCGCGCACGAGAGGCTCCGCCGCTCGCTTTGCCCGATGACCACCACCGCGCTCAAGCCCTCCGCCTTCATCGCCCTGCTGCTGCTGGCCTGCATGTTCGCCAGCAACCACGTGGCGGCACGCATCGCGTTCGACCATGGCGTGGACGTCGTCACCGCGGTGGCGGTGCGCAGCCTCGCCACCGCGCTGGTGGTGTCGCTGCTGGTCGCGTGGCACCGCGTGCCGCTGGCGCACACCACGCGCCACCGGCGTTTCATGCTCGTGATCGCGCTGCTGGTGACGGTGCAGAGCGTGTGCCTGTACGCCGCTGTGGCGCGCATGCCGGTGGGTCTGGCCCTGCTGGTCTTCAACAGTTATCCGATCTGGGCCACGCTGGCTGCGCGGCTCTTGTACGGTCGCCGGCCGGAGCGCGCTGCACTGATCGCGATGCCGGTGATCCTGGTCGGCCTGGCGCTGGCGCTCAACATCGTGGGCCTGCTCGGCGGTGCGCCGGCGCGCGACGCCGCCATCGCGCCTGGCGTGGCGTTCGCGCTCGGCGCGGCCACCAGCTTCGGCCTTGTGCTGGCGCTCACCCAGCACGAGGTGGCCGATCTGGACGGCCGGCTGCGCAGCGCCTTCACGATGGCTGTGGTCGGTGTGCTGGCGTTGGCGGCCGCACTGGCCGGCGGCGGCTTGCATTGGCCCGACGCGCCCGCGGGGTGGTGGGGTCTGGTCGCGCTCAGCGTGTTGTACGGCACCGCGTTCACCGCGGTGTTCACGCTGCTGCCCAAGCTCGGCGCGGTGAGCAACTCGCCGATCCTCAACGTCGAACCTGTGGCTGCGTTGGCGTTGGGCTCGCTCGTGCTCGGGCAGGTCGTGGGTCCACTGCAGTGGCTGGGCGCGTTGATCGTGGTGGGCGCCGTGATGGCACTCGGGCTGCGCAAACGCTGAAAGCGGACTCTTCGACGCCATGGAAGCGTTCCTGTGGTCGACCGGTGTGGTCGCGCTCGGCGAGATGGGCGACAAGACGCAGTTGCTGGCGCTGCTGCTGGCCACGCGTTTCAAGCGGCCGTGGGTGATCGTGGCCGGCATCGCGGTGGCCACCGTCGTCAATCACGCATTGGCGGGCCTGCTGGGCCACTGGATCGCGCTGCAGCTCGGCTCCACCGCACTGCGCTGGACGGTGGGGTTGGGTTTCATCGGGATGGCGGCGTGGATGCTGGTGCCCGATCGCATCGATGACGAGGCTGTCGCAACCGGTGGCCACTGGGGCGTCTTCGCTACCACGGTGATCGCCTTTTTCCTCGCCGAGATGGGCGACAAGACTCAGCTCGCCACCGTGGCGCTGGCCGCGCGCTTTGCCGATCTGCCCAGCGTCGTGGCGGGCACCACGGCGGGCCTGCTGTTGGCCGACGCCCCGGTGGTGTGGTTGGGCGATGTGCTGTCGCGTCGCCTGCCGATGAAATGGCTGCACCGCACGGCGGCGCTGCTGATGGCGTCGATGGGCGTGTTGGCGTTGCTCAACGTGGGCGGCGTGTTCGACTAGCCGCGCGCGGCGCGCGTCAAACGCGGGCCGCGTGGTCGAGCGCCTGCGCCACGTCGCCGCGCAGCGCCCGCAGCGCCGCCAGCTCGGCCCCCGGCGTGGCCATCGCCAACCACAGCAATGCACTCAGCGCGCCGGCGGCGGCGTCGACGTCGATCGGCCTCTTGCTCGACACCGCCTCCCACAGCATCTGCTCCATCGGCCCCAGCACCAGCGAGCGCAGCAGGCGCAGCGGCACGTCGGAGCGGATCGAGCCGTCGGCCTGGCCGCGCGACAACAGGTCCATCAGCGGTGCCGTGTAGCGGCGGTGCAGCGGGAGTACGGCGGCGCCCAGATCGCCGCCCTTGTCGCGGCCTTCGGACAGCACCAGCGCACACATGCCGGTGCCGTGACCGAGGAACAGCCGCAGGTGCGCATGCACGAAGTACTCGAGCTGCGCTCGCACCGACTTGCGCTTGGGCAGGCCTTCGGCGATCTCGGCAGTGATCTCGTCGTACCAGTCGCTGATCACACGCACACACAGCTCGCGTTTGCCGTGGAAGTAAGTGAACACCGTGGCCTCGCTGACGGCCAGCCGCTGCGCGATCTCGGTGATGGTGGCACGCTCGAAGCCCCGCTCGGACAACACGTCGCGGCCGACGCGCACGATGTCGCGCACCCGCTGCTCGGCCTTCGCGCCGGCCGGCGAGCGCCGCTGCGTTGCGGCCGCGCGGCCGGGCTTGCCAGCCGGTGCGGCGCGAGCCCGCGGCGCGGGGCGCGATGCTTTCATTGGCGCGTTCTCAGGCCGCGACCGTGCTCGCGATCAACGCCTGCGCCTTGGCGATCACGGTGGCGGTGAAGGCGGTCGACTTGCGCTGCGTGGTGTCGAGGTGCACCGCCTTCAGCGTGGTGCGCGCCGCCACGGCTCCGGTGGACTCGTCGACCATTTCGTGCTCGAAGCGCAGACTGCGCTCCTTGACTTCGAGCACGCGGGTGCGCACGCTGACCACGGCGCCGGCGTGCAGCTCTTGCAGATAGGAGATGTGCTGGTCGACGGCAGCCATGCCACGTTGGGCGCTGCGCAGGTAGGGCACCGACAGGCCGACGGCATTGAGCAGGTGCCAGCTGGCCTCGTCGAACTTGCCCACGTACCACATCACGTTCATGTGGCCGATGTGGTCGCAGTGCCAGGGGTAGACGGTGCCGCGGTAGGTGAGGAGGGCTTCGCTCATGGTCAATCAGGAGTTGGGCGACGTGAAGTTGAGTATGGCTCAAGAAAGGCTTGAGCCGCAAGCCATCCCCTGTTACGCTTGCAATATCCTGCCTGGCTATCGGCAGCTGATCCGTTCGTAGTTGAGCCAGGCTCAAGCCGAGTCGCCTGGCCAGAGGAGACCCTGGTGTTCGAGTCCACCTTCCAAATCGATCTGGGCGAAGACATCGCGCTGTTGCGCGATGCCGTGCGCGACTTTGCGCAGCACGAGATCGCGCCGCGCGCCGCCGACATCGATCGCGACAACGAGTTTCCGGCCGACCTGTGGCGCAAGCTCGGCGAGGTCGGCGTGATGGGCCTCACCGTCGGCGAGGCCTACGGCGGCACCGGCTTGGGCTACCTGGCGCACATGGTGGCGATGGAAGAAATCAGCCGCGCCAGCGCCGCGGTGGGCCTGAGCTATGGCGCTCACTCCAACCTGTGCGTCAATCAGATCCACCGCAACGGCAGCGAAGCGCAGAAAAGAAAATACCTGCCCAAGCTGATCAGCGGCGAGCACGTCGGTGCGCTGGCGATGAGCGAGCCGGGCGCCGGCTCCGACGTGGTCAGCATGACGCTCAAGGCCGAGCGCCGCGGCGACCGCTACCTGCTCAACGGCAGCAAGATGTGGATCACCAACGGCGGCGACGCCGACACGGTGATCGTCTACGCCAAGACCGATCCGCAGATGGGTGCGCGCGGCATGACCGCCTTCATCGTCGAGAAGGGCTTCAGGGGCTTCAGCCACGGCCAGCATCTCGACAAGCTCGGCATGCGCGGCTCCAACACCTACCCGCTGTTCTTCGAAGATTGCGAAGTGCCGGCCGACAACGTGATGGGCGACGAAGGCAGCGGCGCCAAGGTGCTGATGAGCGGCCTGGACTACGAGCGTGCAGTGCTGTCGGGCGGCCCGCTGGGCATCATGGCCGCTTGCATGGACGTGGTGGTGCCCTACCTGCACGAACGCAAGCAGTTCGGTCAGAGCATCGGCGAGTTCCAGCTGATGCAAGGCAAGCTGGCCGACATGTACACCACGCTGCAGGCGTGCCGCGCCTACGTCTACGCGGTGGGCCGCGCCTGCGACAGCGCCGACCACGCGCGGTCGCTGCGCAAGGATGCGGCCGGTGCGATTCTCTACGCCGCCGAGAAGGCCACCTGGTTGGCCGGAGAGGCGATCCAGGCGCTGGGCGGCGTGGGCTACACGAGCGAATTTCCCACTGGCCGCCTGTGGCGCGACGCCAAGTTGTATGAAATTGGGGCGGGTACGTCCGAGATACGACGCATGCTCATAGGCCGCGAGCTGTTTGCGGAGACGATGTGATGGCTACGAAGAGCCCCAATTCGGCGCAGGCTCATGTCCGCGCAGCTGACGTGAAGGCGCGCAGCGCCGGCCGGAGCCAAATCGGCGCCGGCATCTCGGAGACCCTGTGATGCCGCAGCTCGCGAGCCAGCTCAACCCACGCTCCGAAGAGTTCAAAGCCAACGCGGCGGCGATGCGAGTGCAGGTCGACGACCTGCACGCGCAATTGGCGCGCATCACTGAAGGCGGCCCCGCCGACGCACGCGCCAAGCACAGGGCCCGCGGCAAGCTGCTGCCGCGCGAGCGCGTCGAGCGGCTGCTCGACCCCGACACGCCGTTCCTGGAGATCGGCGCGCTGGCCGCACTGAACGTCTACAAGGAGAAGGACGGCAGCGACACCGCACCGAGCGCCGGCGTGATCACCGGCATCGGCCGCGTCTCTGGTGTCGAATGCATGATCGTGTGCAACGACGCCACCGTGAAGGGCGGCACCTACTACCCGTTGACGGTAAAGAAGCATCTGCGCGCGCAGGAGATCGCGCAGTTGAACCGACTCCCGTGCATCTACCTGGTCGACTCCGGCGGCGCCAACCTGCCGAATCAGGACGATGTGTTCCCCGACCGCGAGCACTTCGGCCGCATCTTCTACAACCAGGCCAACCTGTCGGCCCAAGGCATCCCGCAGATCGCGGTGGTGATGGGCTCGTGCACTGCCGGCGGCGCCTACGTGCCGGCGATGAGCGACGAGACCGTCATCGTCAAGAACCAGGGCACGATCTTCCTTGCCGGCCCGCCGCTGGTGAAGGCGGCGATCGGCGAGGTGGTGAGCGCCGAAGAGCTCGGCGGCGGCGACGTGCACACGCGGCTGTCGGGCGTGGCCGACCACCTGGCCGAGAACGACCTGCACGCGCTGGCCATTGCGCGCCAGGTGGTCGCCAACCTCAACTGGACCAAGCTGCAGCCGCTGCGCCTGAACGAGCCGCGTGAGCCGCGCTTCGCGGTCGACGAGGTCTACGGCGTGGTGCCGGTGGACACGCGCAAGCCGTACGACGTGCGCGAGATCATCGCCCGCATCGTCGATGGCAGCGAGTTCGACGAATTCAAGGCGCGCTACGGCTCGACGCTGGTCACCGGCTTCGCGCACATCGAGGGCATGCCGGTGGGCATCGTCGCCAACAACGGCGTGCTGTTCTCCGAGAGTGCGATGAAGGGCGCGCACTTCATCGAGCTGTGCTGCCAGCGCCGCGTGCCGCTCATCTTCCTGCAGAACATCACCGGCTTCATGGTCGGCAAGAAGTACGAGAGCGAAGGCATCGCCAAACACGGCGCCAAGATGGTCACCGCGGTGGCCACTGCCACGGTGCCCAAGTTCACGGTGATCATCGGCGGCAGCTTCGGTGCCGGCAACTACGGCATGTGCGGGCGAGCGTATTCGCCGCGCTTCTTGTGGATGTGGCCGAACGCGCGCATCTCGGTGATGGGCGGCGAGCAGGCCGCTGCGGTGCTGGCCACGGTGCGGCGCGACGGCATCGAGGCCAAAGGCGGCGCATGGAGCGCGCAGGAAGAAGCCGCGTTCAAGAAACCGATCCTCGAGCAGTTCGAGCACCAGGCGCATCCGTACTACGCCAGTGCGCGGCTGTGGGACGACGGCGTGATCGATCCCGCCGACACGCGGCGGGTGCTGGCGCTGGCGATCAGCGCGAGCCTGAACGCACCGATCCCGGATAGCCCGAAGTTCGGCGTCTTTCGTATGTGATGAACGACCACATCTACCTCACGCCTGAACACGAACTGCTGCGCGACCAGGTGGCGCGCTTCGTCGCGCGCGAGGTCGAGCCGCACGGCGCGCAGTGGGAGCGCGACGGCTTCACGCCGCGCGAGGTGCTGCGCAAGATGGGTGTGGCCGGCATGCTGGGCCTGATGTTCTCGCCAGAGCACGGCGGCGGCGGTGCCGACGCGCTGACCAATCTGGTGTTCGCCGAAGCGCTGTCGCAATCGACCTTCGGCGGCTTCATTGTCACCGTGCTCGTGCACACCGACATGGCGAGCCCGCACCTGCACCACGCCGGCACACCGGCGCAACAGGCGGCCTACATGCCGCGCATCTGCCGCGGCGAGCTGATCAGCGCGGTGGCGATCACCGAGCCGGGGGCCGGGTCCGACGTCGCCGGCATCCGCACGCGGGCGCGGCGTGTGCACGATGCGCAGGGCGACGGCTGGGTGCTCGATGGCACCAAGCTGTTCATCACCAACGGCGTGCACGGCGACCTCTATTTCGTCGCCGCGCGCACCGGCGAGACACGGCACGCGATCTCGATGTTCATCGTCGAGAAGGGCACGCCGGGTTTCACGGTCGGGCGCACGCTCGACAAGACCGGCTGGCTGAGTTCCGACACCGCCGAGCTCGTGTTCGACAACTGCCGCATCCCGGCCGCCAACCTGCTGGGCGTCGAGCACGAGGGCTTTCGTTCGGTGATGAAGAACTTCCAGACCGAACGCATCGCGCTCAGCGCAATGGGGGTGGGCCATGCCACCCGGGCGTTGAAGCTCACGCTCGAACACGTGCGAGATCGCCAGGCTTTCGGCGCCACGCTGTGGGACAAGCAAGCCGTGCGTCAGCGCATCGCGATGCTCGACGCCAAGACCCGCGCCGCCCGCCAGTATCTGTACCACTGCGCCTGGCTCGTGACGCAGGGTCGCGACGTCGTGCAGGACGTGTCGATGCTCAAGGCGCTGACCGGCGAACTCGTCAACGAAGTGGTGCAGACCTGCCAGCAATTCCATGGCGGCATGGGCTACATGCGCGACACCGCGATCGAGCGGCTGTGGCGCGACGCGCGTATCCTGGCCATCGGCGGCGGCGCCACCGAGGTGATGCTCGACGAAGCCGCCAAGCGGTATTGAGTGCATGAGTGCAGGCATGAACGCGCGCGACCACTTCCTGATGCTGGCCCGCTACCACGTGTGGGCCACCGATCGCCTGCTCGACCGCCATGTCGCACCGCTGAGCGACGAGGACTACCGGCGTGATGCCGGCCTGTTCTTCAAGAGCGTGCATGGCACGCTGAATCATCTGCTGGTGGCCGAACGCGGGCTGTGGTTCGAGCGCTTTGCCAATGGCAATTCGCCCAAGCGCAAGCTCAACGAAGAGGTCCACGCCGATCGCTCGTCGGTGCACCAGGCGCTGCGCCAGGCGGTGCGCGACTGGCTGCCGGCGATCGAGTCGTGGGCACCCAGCCGCTTCGACGCGCCGCTCACCTACACCAGCACCGAGGGCGTGCCGCGCAGCGTGCCGTTCACGCCGACGTTGACCCATGTGTTCAACCACGGCACGCACCACCGCGGCCAGATCAGCGCGGCGATCACCGCGATGGGCCATCCCGCGCCGGAGATCGACCTGCTGTTCGTGGTGCTGGCCGAGCAGGCCAAGAAGACAACCCCATGACCGCGACCCTCGACATCACGCGCGACGGCGCGGTGGCGCGCGTGTACCTGAACCGCCCCGACGTGCGCAACGCGTTCAACGACGCGGTGATCGCCGAACTCACCGCCGCGTTCCGCGAACTCGGTGCCGACCCGTCGCTGCGCGCCATCGTGCTCGGCGGCCACGGCAAGGCGTTCTGTGCCGGGGGTGATCTGAACTGGATGCGCGCGATGGCCGACTACTCGTGGCAGCAGAACCGGGCTGATGCGCAGGGTCTGGCCGACATGCTGTGGACGCTCTACACCTGCCCCGTGCCGCTGGTGGGCCGCGTGCACGGCGATTGTTATGCCGGCGGTGTCGGCCTGGCCGCGGTGTGCGACGTGCTGGTCGCAGCCGAAGGCATGCACTTCTGCTTGAGCGAGGCGAAGTTGGGCTTGCTGCCAGCGACGATCGGACCCTATGTCGTGCGTGCGCTCGGCGAGCAGGCGTCGCGGCGCTACTTCATCACCGCCGAGCGTTTCAGCGCGGCCGAGGCACACCGTTTGGGCTTCGTGCACGAACTGGCGGCGGCCGACACGATCGATGCGAAGGTCAATGCCATCGTGCAGACGCTGGTGGCCAATGGCCCGGCGGCGGTGAAGGCCAGCAAGAAACTGGTGCAAGACCTCGCGGGCCAGCCGCTGACGCCCGAGTTGCGCGCCGACACCGCGCGCCGCATCGCCGACATCCGCGCCAGCGACGAGGGGCGCGAGGGCGTGCAGTCGTTCTTGAACAAGCGCGTGCCATCGTGGCAGTGAACCCGTCGTGGACCTCGACACCACGCACCTGATCGCCCTGGCCGCGGCGCTCGGCTGGGCCAGCGGGCTGCGCCTGTACGCGGTGGTGTTCATCACCGGCGCAGCCGGCTGGCTCGGTTGGGTGTTGCTGCCGTCGGGCCTGCAGGTGCTGCAGCACCCTCTGGTGCTCGGCGCGTCCGGCGTGATGCTGGTGGTGGAGTTCTTTGCCGACAAGATACCGGGGCTCGATACCGTGTGGGACGCGGTGCACACCTTCATCCGCATTCCCGCCGGCATGGCGCTCGCCGCCGCGGTATTCGGCGGCGACTCGGCGGCGTGGACCACGATCGCGGCGCTGCTCGGCGGCACGTTGGCGGCCACCTCGCATGCCGCCAAGGCCACCGCGCGGGCGGCGGTCAACACGTCACCCGAGCCGTTCTCCAACATCGCGATGTCGCTGCTCGGCGACGCCACGGTGCCGGCGATGTTGTGGCTGTCCTTCAGCCACCCGGTGTGGTTCTTCTTCGCGCTGGCGGTCGCACTGGTGCTGATGGTCACGGTGACCGTGCTGCTGTTCAAGTTCCTGCGCAGGCTGCTGAACGCGCTGCGCACGCGGTTCGATCCGCCCGCGCCCTCGCGCACCATCTGAGCTCACGAAGGCCTACTCGATGTTTCACAAGATCCTGATTGCCAATCGCGGCGAGATCGCCTGCCGAGTGGCGGCCACCGCGCGCCGCCTGGGCGTGCGCACCGTGGCCGTCTACTCCGATGCCGACGCCCACGCCGCCCACGTGGCCGCGTGCGACGAAGCGGTGCACATCGGCGCCTCGTCGCCGCGCGAGAGCTACCTGCGCATCGGCCGCCTCATCGAAGCGGCCAAGCACACCGGTGCACAGGCCATCCACCCGGGCTACGGCTTCCTGTCGGAGAACGAAGATTTCGCGCAGGCATGCGCCGACGCCGGGCTCACGTTCATCGGGCCGCCGGCGAGTGCCATCGCCGCGATGGGCAGCAAGTCGGCTGCCAAGACGCTGATGGAAAAGGCCCGCGTGCCGCTGGTGCCGGGCTATCACGGCAAGGACAACGACCCCGCGCTGCTCGCTCGCGAGGCCGGGCGCATCGGCTATCCGGTGCTGATCAAGGCCAGCGCCGGCGGCGGTGGCAAGGGCATGCGCCGCGTCGACAAGGCCGAGGACTTCGCGGCGTCGCTGGCGTCGTGCCAGCGCGAGGCCAAGGCCAGCTTCGACGATGACCACGTGCTGGTCGAGCGCTACGTGACTCGGCCACGGCACATCGAGATCCAGGTGTTCGCCGATTCGCACGGCAACGCGGTCTACCTGTTCGAACGCGACTGCTCGGTGCAGCGCCGGCATCAAAAGGTGCTCGAAGAGGCACCGGCGCCGGGCCTGTCGGCCGAGCGGCGCGCCGAGATGGGCGCTGCCGCGGTGGCCGCTGCCAAGGCGGTGGGCTACGTCGGCGCTGGCACGGTGGAGTTCATCGCCGAGCCGCGCTCCGATGGCGACCTGCGTTTCTATTTCATGGAGATGAACACGCGGCTGCAGGTGGAGCATCCGGTGACCGAGGCGATCACCGGGCT
>JBIODO010000049.1:0-15022 GCA_044445225.1 Burkholderiales bacterium | reverse complement strand
TCTTTGGCCTGCGCGGGCGTCGCCCAGCCCAGGGGTCCGCCATGAACCGAGTCCTGCCCCGCGCCCTGATGGCGCCCGCGGTGGTCACGCTCTTCCTGTGGATGATCGTGCCGCTGCTGATGACGATCTACTTCTCGCTCGTGCGCTACAACCTGATGCAGCCGGGCGAGAAGGACTTCATCGGGCTGGCGAACTACGAGTACTTCGTCACCGACCCCGACTTCGGCCCGTCGGTGCTGAACACGCTGGAGTTGCTGGCCTCGGTGATCGCCATCACGGTGGCGCTCGGTGTTGGCCTCGCGCTGCTCGTCAACGAGGCGTTTCCCGGCCGCGGCATCGTGCGCGTGCTGCTGATCTCGCCGTTCTTCGTGATGCCCACCGCCAACGCGCTGCTGTGGAAGCACATGATGATGAACCCGGTGTATGGCGTGCTGGCGCAGGTGTGGATGTTCTTCGGCGGCACGCCGGTCGACTGGCTGACCGACCTGCCGCTGCTGTCGGTGATCCTGATGGTGGCCTGGCAATGGCTGCCGTTCGCCTGCCTGATCTTCATCACGTCGCTGCAGTCGCTCGACCGCGACCAGCTGGAGGCCGCCGGCATGGACGGCGCCAACGCGCTGCAAAAATTTTGGTTCCTGACGCTGCCGCATCTCGGCCGGCCGATCGCGGTGGTGATCATGATCGAGATGATCTTCCTGATGAGCGTGTTCGCCGAGATCTTCACCACCACCGGTGGCGGGCCCGGCAATGAGAGCACCAACGTCGCGTTCCTGATCTACAAGCAGTCGTTGATGAACTTCGACGTCGGCGTCGCCTCGGCCGGAGCCCTCTTCGCCGTGGTGCTCGCCAACATCGCCGCGGTGTTCCTGATCCGCATGATCGGCAAGAACCTGGACTGAAGGAGCGATCGATGAAGCACCTCCCGCTGATCGTTCGCACCGTCGCCGCCTGGGGCGTCACGCTGGTGATCGTGTTTCCGCTGATCTGGCTGGTGCTGACCGCCTTCAAGACCGAGCAGCAGGCGATCTCGGTGCCGCCGCAGTTGTTCTTCACGCCGACGCTGGAGAGCTTCGCTGAGGTCAACCTGCGCAGCGACTACCTGCTGCACGCGAAGAACTCGGTGGTCACCAGTTTCCTCTCGACGATCCTCGGCTTGATGATCGCCGCGCCGGCGGCGTACTCGATGGCGTTCTTTCGCACCCGCAGAACGCGCGACATCCTGATGTGGATGCTGTCGACCAAGATGATGCCGGCGGTCGGCGCGCTGGTGCCGGTGTACGTGATGGCTCAGACCGCCGGTCTGCTCGACACGCTGTCGGCGCTGACCGTCGTGTTCACGCTGTCGAACCTGCCGATCATGGTGTGGATGCTCTATTCGGGCTTCAAGGACATCCCACCCGACATCCTAGAGGCGGCGCGCATGGACGGCGCCAACGTGTGGCTGGAGTTCCTGCACGTGATCCGGCCGCTGGCGATGGGCACGCTGTCGTCCACCGCCTTGTTGTGCTTGGTGCTGAGCTGGAACGAAGCGTTCTGGTCGCTCAACCTGAGCTCGGCCAAGGCCGGCACGCTGGCCACGCTGATCGGTTCGTATTCGAGCCCCGAGGGGTTGTTCTGGGCCAAGCTGTCGGCGGCCTCGCTGATGGCCATCGCGCCGATCATCGTGGTCGGCTGGTTCAGCCAGAAGCAGCTCGTGCAGGGGCTGACCTTCGGCGCTGTCAAGTAAGGAGAGACATCATGCCCCCACGCTCACGCTGCGCGTTCGCTGCCCGAGGGGTTTCAGCCTCCTTGAGGCGGCTCGGCGGAGGCTGACCATGGCATTCCTCGAACTGCGCGGTGTCGAAAAACTGTTCGGCAACCTGCGCGCGATCAAGGGCGTCAACCTGTCGATCGAGAAGGGCGAGTTCATCGTCTTCGTCGGCCCGTCGGGATGCGGCAAGTCGACGCTGCTGCGCATGATCGCCGGGCTCACCGAGATTGACGCCGGCAGCCTGCACCTCGACGGCCGCGACATCACCAAGCTCGCCTCGTCCAAGCGCGACCTGGCGATGGTGTTCCAGAGCTACGCGCTGTATCCGCACATGAGCGTGGCCGACAACATGTCGTTCGCGCTGCGGCTGGCCAACGTCGACAAGGCGACGATCCAGGAGAAGGTGGCGCGCGCCGCCGCGATCCTGAACCTGACGAACTACCTGCAGCGCACGCCGAAGGAGCTCTCGGGCGGCCAGCGCCAGCGCGTGGCGATCGGCCGCGCGATCGTGCGCGCGCCCAAGGTCTTTCTGTTCGACGAGCCGTTGTCCAATCTCGATGCCGCGCTGCGCGGCCAGACGCGCGTGGAGATCGCCAAGCTGCATCGCGACCTCGGCGCGACGACGATCTACGTCACGCACGATCAGGTCGAGGCGATGACGCTGGCCGATCGCGTGGTCGTGCTGCGCGATGGCGCGATCGAGCAGGTCGGCACGCCGCTGCAGCTGTACGACCATCCGGCGAACCAGTTTGTCGCGCAGTTCATCGGCACGCCGCAGATGAACGTGATCGACACCGCCGCGCTGCCGGCGCTGCGCTCGGTGGTCGGGGCCACCGGCGATCTCGACGGCTTCATCGGCGTGCGGCCGGAGAACGTGCTGGTGCGGCCGGCCGGCTCGGGCCGGCTCGCCGGCCATGTCGAGCTCGTGGAATCGCTGGGCGCCGACACGCTGATCTACGCCAACGTGGGCGCCAACGGCAAGCCCGGCGTGCAGCTGGTGGCGCGGCAGAACACCCGCACCTCGCTGCATCCGGGCGACGCGGTCGGCCTGGACATCGCGCCGCAATCGTTTCATCTGTTCAGCCGCCAGGGCCAGGCCGTGAGCCCGCCGCAGTGAGAGCTGCTTGAACACCATCCTGCACATCGGCCTCGGATCCTTCCACCGCGCGCACCAGGCGGCCTACCTCAACCGGCTGCGCGAGTCGGGCGATCGCGCGTGGTCGATCGTCGGCGCCAACATCCGCAACGACATGGCCGACACGATGGCCGCGTTGATCGCCCAGCAGGGTGAATACACGCTGGAGACCGTGTCGCCGGCGGGCGAGCGACACCACGAGCGCATCCGCGCCATCCGCGAGGTGATTCCGTTCGAGCCGTCGCACGCCCGCCTGATCGACCGCGGCGCCGATCCGTCCACCCGCATCATCTCGTTCACCGTCACCGAGGCGGGCTACTACCTCGACGTGAAGAACCGGCTCGACACCGGCTACCCGGACCTGGTGGCCGATCTCGAAGGCCGCGCCTGCAGCACGATCTACGGCGCGATCACCGCGATCGCGCGTGAGCGCGTCAATCGCGGCGGCGCACCGGTGACGCTGTTGAACTGCGACAACCTGCGCAGCAACGGCGAGCGCTTTCGCTCGGGGTTGCTCGACTTTCTCGAGCGCCGTGGCGAGACCGCGCTGCGTGACTGGGTGCTGTCGCACACGACGTGCCCCAACGACATGGTCGATCGCATCACGCCGCGCCCGCCGCCCGACCTGGCCGAGCGTGTCAAGGCGGCCACCGGCTGGGACGACCGTGCGCCGGTGATGGGTGAGAGCTTCACCCAGTGGGTGATCGAAGACCATTTCATTGCCGGCCGTCCGGCGTGGCAGTCGGTCGGCGCCGAGATGGTGGCCTCGGTGCTGTCCCACGAGGAGGCCAAGATCCGCGTGCTTAACGCCAGCCACAGCTGCATCGCCTGGGCCGGCACGCTGCGCGGC
The DNA here is from genome assembly GCA_044445225.1 of Burkholderiales bacterium. GTDB lineage: Bacteria > Pseudomonadota > Gammaproteobacteria > Burkholderiales > Burkholderiaceae_C > JAEUPI01. Next base: position 11,287 of record JBIODO010000049.1, on the reverse strand, counting down.
CTGACCTTCATTCACGAGGGCGTGCAGGTGCCCGAGATCCAGCAGCTGGCATACGACTACGTGACCGACGACGTGATCCCCTGCCTCGATACGCCTGAACGCCCGAGCGCGATCGATTTGCGGCACTATCGCGACGTGGTGCTCGAGCGCTTCAGCAACCCCTGGCTGCGCGACACCAACCAGCGCGTGGCGATGGACGGCTTCTCGAAGATCCTGGGATTCATCGTGCCGACGCTGCGCGAGTGCCTGGCACGTGGCGCGAGCATCGCCAGCACCGCGATGCTGCCGGCGCTGTTCTTCGCGGTGCTCGGCCGCTGGCATCGCGGCGAGCTCATCTATGCCTACCAAGACGGTGTGATGGACACCGCGGTTGCGCATGCCTATTTCTCTACAGCCGATCCGCTGGCCGCGTACTGCCGGGACCCGGTGCTCTGGGGACCGCTGGCCGGCAACGGGTCGCTCGAGGCGGCGATCCGCGCCGCGTACGCACGCGTTCAGTTTTTCATGGGTGGGTGATCGGCATGGCAGGACTGCAACGACTGCAAGGGCGGCACGCGCTGCTGACCGGCGCCGGTGGCGGCATCGGGCTGGCCGTGACCGAGGCCTATCTCAACGAAGGCGCCCGCTGCACCGCGGTCGACCTGCCGGCAACGCCGAGTGCCGGGCTGGCTGAGTTGCTGGTGCGCCACCCCGGCCGGCTGGCCTACGCCAGCGCCGACGTCTCACGCGTCGACACGCTCGGCGCGCTCGTCGATGGCGCGGCGCAGCGCTGCGGCACGGTCGACGTGCTGTTCAACAACGCCGCGATCTTCGATATGGCGCCGCTGCTCGACTCCAACGAAGCCATGTATCAACGCCTGTTCGACGTCAACGTCAAGGGCATGTTCTTCATGATGCAGGCGGTGCTGGCGCGGCTGGTGGCGGCCGGCCAGCCGGGCAGTGTCGTCAACCTGGCGTCGCAGGCCGGCCGCCGCGGCGAGGCGCTGGTGTCGCACTACTGTGCCAGCAAGGCGGCGGTGATCAGCTACACGCAGAGCGCCGCGCTTGCGATGGCACCGCATCGCATCCGCGTCAATGCGATCTCGCCCGGCGTGATCGACACGCCGATGTGGCAGCATGTCGACGCGCTGTTCGCGCGCTACGAAGGGCTGCGGCCGGGCGAGAAGAAGACCGCGGTCGGCAAGGCGGTGCCGCTGGGCCGCATGGGCGCACCGGCCGACATGGTCGGCGCCGCGGTTTTCCTGGCCAGCGACGAGGCCGCCTACATCACTGCGCAGACATTGAACGTCGATGGCGGTAATGTGATGAGCTGACACGTCTCAATCGCTTCGGAGACCCGGATGCACACCCACCATGACCGCAGCCCGCGCCGGCAGCGCCAGCCGGAGCTGGAGCACGACAACGCGCGCCCGACCTCGCTCGGCTACGAGGCTCCCGAGGACACCGGCATCGTGCGTTGCCTGGCGCACGGCTTTCCCACCCCGTTGGCGCGCTGGCACTTCCACGACGAGTACGAGCTGCACCTGATCACCGCAACGTCGGGCAAGGCCTTCGTCGGCGACTGGATCGGGCCCTTCAGCCCCGGCCACCTGGTGCTGTGCGGGCCGCGCTTGCCGCACAACTGGGTGTCGCTCGATCTGCCCGAGGCCGGCGTGGCCGAGCGCGACCTGGTGATCCAGTTCCGCCACGAACCGATCGCGCATGCGGCGCAGATGATCCCCGAGCTGGCCGAGGTGATGGCGCTGCTCGAGCGCTCGCGCCACGGTGTCGAGTTCTTCGGCCTGTCCGAGCGCGCGCGGGCCCACTGGCTCAGCGTCAAGCACAGCCACGGCATGCAGCGCTTCGCGGCGTTCTGCGACTTTCTCGCCGACCTGGCGCGTTGCACCGACTACCGCCTGCTGTCAAACGTGCAGATGCAGGGCGAAGACGACGACACCGAGATGGAGCAGATCAACGCCATCGTCGAGCGCATCACCGGCGACGTGGCCAAGCCCGTGTTGGCCAGCGACGTGGCGGCCGACCTCGGCATGAGCGAGAGCCGCTTCTCGCGCTTCTTTCGCCGCGCCACCGGCAACACCTTCACCGATTTCGTCAACCGCGTGCGCGTCAACCGGGCCTGTCACCTGTTGATGGAGACCGATCGCCAGGTGACCCACATCTGCTACGAGGTGGGGTTCAACAACGTGGCCAACTTCAACCGACGCTTCCTCGAGATCAAGGGCATGACGCCCAGCGAGTTCCGGCGCCAGGCCGACCATCGCTTCGGGCGCAACGGGTGACATGACACCGCTTACGCGCCCTGCGGCGTCGCGGCGGACGGTGAGGTTCTCGTGTACCTCGGCATCGACCTCGGTACCTCCGAGCTGAAGTTGCTGCTGCTCGACGAGCAGCACCATATCGTCGCCAGTTTGGGCGAGCCACTCACGGTGTCGCGCCCGCATCGGCTGTGGAGCGAGCAGGACCCGGCCCAGTGGTGGACTGCACTCGACACGGCGATGCAACGCCTGCGCATCGACCAGCCGTCCGCGATGGCGGCGGTGCGCGCAATCGGGCTGTCCGGCCAGATGCACGGCGCGGTGCTGCTCGATGCGAACGACACATTGCTGCGCCCGGCGATCCTGTGGAACGACGGGCGCAGCCATGCGCAGTGCGCTGCGCTCGAGGCGGCGCTGCCCACGCTGCATGCCGTCGCCGGCAACCTCGCGATGCCCGGCTTCACCGCTCCCAAGCTGCTGTGGGTGCGCGAGCACGAGCCGCACCTGTTTGCACGCACGGCCCGCGTGTTGCTGCCCAAAGACTGGCTGCGCCTGCAGCTCACCGGCGAGTGTGTCAGCGAGATGTCCGACGCCTCGGGCACGCTGTGGCTCGACGTCGGCGCGCGCCGCTGGTCCGATGAGCTGCTCGCACCCTGCGGCCTCACGCGCGGCCACATGCCGCGGCTGGTCGAAGGCAGCGCAGTCTCGGGCCACCTGCGACCCGCGCTCGCCACCCGTTGGGGGCTGCGCGCCGGCATCGCGGTGGCCGGTGGTGGCGGCGACAACGCGGCCAGCGCAGTGGGCATCGGTGCGGTGCGGCCGAACCAGGGCTTCGTCTCGCTGGGCACCTCGGGGGTGATCTTCCTGGCCAGCGACGGCTTCCACCCCGACGCGCCTGCCGCCGTGCACACGTTCTGCCACGCGTTGCCCGGGCGCTGGCACCGCATGTCGGTGATGCTGTCGGCGGCCAGCGCCTTGCGCTGGGCGCGCGGGCTGCTCGGCGCGCCCAGCGAAGCGTCGCTGCTCGACAGCGTGGCCACGCTGACGCCTTCGCTGCGCGCGCGTGCGCCGCTGTTCCTGCCGTACTTGAGCGGCGAACGCACGCCGCACAACGATCCCAACGCGCAGGGCGTGCTGTTCGGGCTGACCCACGCGCACGACGCGGCGGCGATCGGCTATGCCGTGGTCGAAGGCGTGAGCTTCGGCCTGGCCGACGGTTGGGCCAGCATGAAGGGTGCCGCACGCTCGGTGCAGGCGCTTTCGCTGGTCGGTGGCGGTGCGCGCAGCGAGCTGTGGGCGCAGTTGCTGGCATCGGTGCTCGGAGTTGCGCTGCGCGTCGATGCGGGCGCGCAGGCCGGGGCGGCCCTTGGCGCGGCGCGGCTGGCATGGCTCGCCGACGGCGGCCAAGAGAACGATGTCTGCCGCACGGCCGCGGCCGCGCGCGAATTCGCGCCGGACGTTGGCCAGGCGCAGTTGCTCGCACGACGTCTCGAGCGCTTTCGGGCGTTGTATGCCGCGCTGCGCAGCCAGTTCGACCCGCACGCCCAAGCGTGAGACGCCACTGCGGCACTACGCCGGTTGCATCGCTTGCGGCGCGACAGCGTCGAATTCTTTGCCCTGAATGGCAAGCAGGCCGGATCGCCCCGGCACAGCACCGAGCTCGATCCGATGCCTGGGCAGCCCCCGTGCGCGCTGGTGTTCGTGCAGGGATCCCAACGAACACAGCGTGTGGCCCTGCGCGCGCCAGCCTTTGATCAAGCGCTCGAACACCGGTTGCAGCTTCATGCCCTCCAGCTCTGCGTGCAGCGTGTAGACCTGGTCTTGCCCGGCATACTCGGTCAGTGCGAGCAAATGCAAGTCGACGTTGTGGGCCGTCAGGTCACCGACGCCGATCAGCTCGTCGAGTGTCGGCAACGTCGTCGGGTATTGAGGCGGGCCGATCGCGGACCCGTCGGCCGCCACGGGCTGAAACGGATGATGGCCGCGCGTGTCGGATGCGATCTCGAACCCGAGCGCCTGCTCGGCACGCGCCGCGGCCTCGTTGAACTGCCAGCCTGCTGCACCATGCAGGCGGGGCATCACGCCGAACACTTCGGCGAACCGTTGTTGCGCGCGCTCCATCTCGCGATGTGCCCACGCGGCATCCTGGGTCAGCAGGTGGTCTTGCCATCGCACGTGGTCCCAGCAGTGCACCCCGACCTCGAAGCCGGCATCGCGCACGGCCCGCAACGTGTGCGCTTCGCGCTTGCCGATGTCGGGGCCTGGAAGGAGGCTGCCATGGAGCAGGGTGCGCAAACCATAGTGCTCGAGCACCGACGTGCGTGACACCTTGGCGAAGAAGCCAGGACGCAGCACACGCAGGATGGCGCGCCCGGTGTGGTCGGGGCCGAGGCTGAACAAAAAACTCGCGCCGGCCCCGCTGGCACTCAGCAGCTTGAGCAGGTTCGGCAGACCTTCGCGCGTGCCACGCCAGGTGTCGACATCGACCTTCAGTGCAACCAGCGCCATGACGAACGGTCAGGGCTCGAGCTCGGCAGCCTGCACCTGGTCTCGGTAGTAGGCGAACAAGGCCGCAAGGGCTTCGTCCATCGCCACCTTCGGCTGCCAAGCCAGATCGGCCATCGTCTGGCGGATGTCCGGCACGCGCTGCAAAACGTCTTGGTAGCCGGCGCCGTAGTAGCCTTCCGCAGTCGCTCCGATCAGGCGCACGTGGGCGGCGTTGTCGCGGTACTCGGGCAACTCCTTGGCGACCTTCAGCATCATCTCGGCGAGCGCGCGGATCGAGAAGTTGTTGCCCGGATTGCCGATGTTGTAGATCTTGGCGTCGGCCACGCCGCCCGCATTGGCGATGATCTTCACCAGGGCACTGATGCCGTCGTCGACGTAGGTGAACGTGCGCTTCTGGCTGCCGCCGTCGACCAGCCGAATCGGCTCGCCGCGAACGATGTGACCCAGGAACTGGGTGATGACGCGGCTCGATCCCTCCTTGGGCGTGTGCAGGCTGTCCAGGCCGGGGCCGATCCAGTTGAAGGGCCGAAACAGCGTATAGCGCAGCCCTTCCTGCATGCCGTAGGCGTGGATGACGCGGTCCAGCAGTTGCTTGGAGCAGGCGTAGATCCAGCGCGGCTTGTTGATCGGGCCGTAGACCAGGTTCGACTGCTCGGGATCGAACGCGTCGTCGGTGCACATGCCGTAGACCTCGCTGGTGGAGGGGAAGACGACGCGTTTGCCGTACTTGACGCACTGGCGGACGATCGCCAGGTTGGCCTCGAAGTCGAGCTCGAACACGCGCAGCGGTTCGCGCACGTAGGTTGCGGGCGTGGCAATGGCCACCAGCGGCAGCACCACGTCGCATTTGCGCACGTGGTATTCGATCCATTCCTTGTTGATGGTGATGTCACCCTCGAAGAAATGAAAGCGGGGGTTGTCCATCCATGGCGCCACGCGTTCGGACTGCATGTCCATGCCATAGACCTGCCAGTCGGTCTGTTCGATGATGTGGCGCGTCAGATGGTGGCCGATGAACCCGTTGACGCCGAGAATCAGAACTTTGAGCATGGAACACCCCGTCGATTGCGGTGGATGAAATCAGGCGTCGGCAGGCAGACACCTGCTGGCGAAGTGGCTCTCGTAGCGGCTTGCGTCCAGCAACGCATCATCATCTTCGCTGCGCGCGGCCAGCACCCGCAGCGCGCTGCCGTCGGCGGCCACCAGCCACAGCGCAGCGCCATCGCTGAACAGCCGCAGTCCAGTGCCCGTTGCGCTGGCAGGCGCCTGGGCATGCTGGGTCCGCTCGATGAAGACGCGCCGTCCGCCGAGCACGACGAACGCGCCTGGGTAGGGTGGTGCGAGCGCGCGCACCAGGTCATGAATCTGTCGGGCGCTCGCACCGTTGGGAATGCGTCCGTCCTCAGGGCGGCGGCCGCCGAAGTAGCGCCCTTGCGAAAGGTCCTGCGGCGTGAAACGGGCGCTGCCGTCCAGCAGCCGCGGCAGGCTGCGCGCCATCACGATCTCGGCGGCCACGACGACTTTGCTGAACACGTCGCGGGCCGTGTCGTCGCCGAGAATCGGCACCGCGCACTGATCCACGATGGCGCCGTTGTCGGGCTTCTCGTTCATCACATGCAGCGTCGCGCCGGTTTCGCGTTCGCCGTGAATCACGGCCCAGTTCACCGGCGCACGGCCCCGGTACTTGGGCAACAGGGAGCCGTGCATGTTGAAGGCTCCGACGTTGGGCATGGCCAGCCACGGCGCAGCGAGCATCCGCCTGTAGTAGAAGGAAAAGACGAAGTCGATCGGCCCCGACAGCTCGCGCGTGCGCGCCACGAAGTCCGCCGTGTTGGCGTCGTCGGGTGTTGCGCAAGGCAGGCCGTGTTCGGCGGCGACTTCGGCCACGCTGGCGAACCACACGTGCTCGCCCGGGTCGTCGCGATGGGTCACGACCAGCGGCACGCGCACCCCGGCATCGAGCAGCACGCGCAGGCAACGCACGCCGACATCGTGGTACGCGAACACGATCGCGCTGGCCACGCGGGCCTGGCTCACCGCTTGCGCTCCAGGATCGCGCTGATGACGTAGCGCGGGCGCGAGCGCACCTCTTGATAAATGCGTCCGACATACTCGCCGAGCAGTCCGATGCCCAGCAGAGCGAGCCCCACCAGCAAGAACAGCAGCGCGAACAGCGTGAACAGGCCGCCCTCCTCGGGGCCGAGAAAGATGCGGCGTCCGGCCAGCACCAGGAACAGCACTCCCGACAGCAGCGACACCACCATGCCGAGCATCGAAAACGCCTGCAGCGGCGCCACCGAAAAGCCGGTGACCAGATCGAAGTTCAGCCGGATCAGGCTGTACAGCGAGTACTTCGATTCACCGGCGTGACGCCGCTCGTGCCCGACCACCACCTCGGTCGGGTTCTTCGAGAACTGGTAGGCCAGTGCCGGGATGAAGGTGTTCATCTCGTTGCACTGGTTGATCAGTTCCACCACGTTGCGGCCGTAGGCCCGCATCATGCAGCCTTGATCGGTCATCACGATGCCCGTGAGGCGGCGTCGCAGGCGATTCATCGAGCGCGAGGCCCAGCGGCGCCAGGCCGAGTCGTGCCGGTCGCGGCGGATCGACCCCACGCAGTCGTGGCCTTGGTCCATCGCGGCCAGCAGCAAGGCGATGTCTTCGGGCGGGTTTTGCAGGTCGGCGTCGAGCGTGACGATGCGCTCGCCGTGGCAATGGGCGAAGCCGGCCAGGATGGCGCGATGCTGGCCGAAGTTGCCGTTGAACAGGATCACCCGCGTGACATCGGGACGGCGCTCGAACTGCTCGGCCAGCAGCGCGGCCGAGCGATCGCGGCTGCCATCATTGATGAAGACGACCTCGTAGGTGATCCCAAGCGCATCGAGCGCGGGATAGAGCCGCGCAAAGAGCGCGCCCAGCCCGGCCTCCTCGTCATAGACCGGGATCACCACGCTCAAGGCCGGTGCGGCGGTCAGCTCGATCGTTTGCGGCTTGACCAGCTGAATGGCTTCTCCGATCGACACGGTTGTCCCCTGGTGTGAGCTAGAGCGTGGTGCTCACGGCAGTCACGGCCGCGCATACGCGGTCCACGTCGGCGTCGGTCATGGCCGGGAACAGCGGCAGCGTCACGGTGCGGGCGCCGATGTCCTCGGCAATCGGAAAATCGCCCGGCGCGTGGCCCTGCGCGCGAAACAGCTCGAACAGGTGCATCGCCGGGTAGTGCACGCCGATGCCGATGCCCCGCACCTTCATCGCCTCGATGAAGGCGCCGCGCTTGGCAGCGAGTGCACGCGGCAGCAATGGCTGGAACATGTGCCAGTTGCCGTGGTTCTCGAGGTCGGCCGGCGGCAGCTCGAAGCCGAGCGAGCGATCCCATCGCTCGAAGTAGCGCCGGGCCAGCGCTCGGCGGCGCGCGTTGAAGCCATCGATGTGCGGCAGCTGACCCAGCCCGATCGCCGCCGCCACATCGGTGAGGTTGGCCTTGTCGCCCCAGGCTTGCACGTCCATGCCGCCATCGGGCAGTCGCGTCACGCCCTGCAGGCGCAGTTTCTCGAAGCGGCGAGCCTCCTCCAGGGTGTTCAGCACCAGAGCGCCTCCCTCGGCGGTGGTGATGTTCTTGTTGGCGTGGAAGCTGAACGACACCAGGTCGCCGATGCTGCCGATCTCCTGCCCGCGCCAGCGGGCCCCGAAGGACTGCGCTGCGTCTTCGACCACGCGCAGCCTGTGCTTGCCGGCGATCGCGTACAGACGATCGCGGTCCACCGGGAGGCCAGCCAGGTCGACCGGCATGATCACCGCGGTGCGCGCCGTGATGGCCGCCTCGGCGCGATCGAGATCGATGTTGCGCGTGCGCGCATCGACGTCGACGAAGACCGGCCTGGCACCGACCGCGAGCACCACGTTGGCCGTTGCCACCCAGCTCAGCGGCGACGTGATCACCTCGTGGCCGGGGCCGACGCCGCACAGGCGCAGCGCGAGCTCCAGCGTCGCAGTGCCGGAGCTGGCAAGCCGGACCGGCCGGCCACCGAAGCGCGCGGACAAGGCCGCCTCGAGCGCCAGGCACTTGGGACCGGTGGTGATCCAGCCGGAGAGCAGGACCGCTGCGACGGCCTCGATGGTCGGCTCGTCGATGGCGGGACGCGTGAACGGCAGGAACGGCAACGCGCTCACGAGTGGGCCCCGCTGCGGGCCACCAGCACGACACCGACGATGATGACGCCGATGCCGAGCCAGCGCTGCGCGTTGACGTCTTCCTTGAACAGCCACCAGGCCAGCAACGCGTTGACCACATAGCCGATCGACAGCATCGGGTAGGCGATGCTGACCTCCACCCGCGACAGCGCAACGATCCACACGATCACGCTGACAACGTAGCACGCGAGGCCGCCCAGAATGTAGGGGTGCTGAGCCAGACCGACGGCCGTTCGCCACAGCACCGCCGAACCCGCGTCCAGCGAGATGGCTCCGCTGTTGGAAGCCCCGGCTTTCAGCAGCAGCTGGGCCACCGCATTGAGCAGCACGCCGCCCAGGATCCATGCGAGGTCTGCCTGCCTCATGGTTTCATCACGACCAGCCGCCGTGGGTCTTCGAATACCACCCGCATCGGGACGCCGCGTTCGAGCAGTTCGCGGAAAGTGGTGCTGCGCATGTAGGCCACACCCTGCGGCAGCGTCTGCCAGCGCGCAATGAACTCATCGAGCGTGGCGGGCGATTTTCCGGGTTCATGTTGTTGACCAAACTCAAACTCGCCGACGAATTCGACCAGCTCGGCGTTGCGCCGAAGGTAGAAGGGCAGCGTCTGATCGTACACGCGCACGGCAAACACCGGCGTGTCGGGTCCCATCAGCGGCAGCACCACCCTGGACAGCGCATCCGCGCTCTTGAGTTGCCCAATGGCGTCGTATGCCTGGATCACCACGGTCATCGCGGCAAAGTGCCCCAGCGCAACACTCAACACCGCTGCCGTGACGTGGCGCCGGGCAAGACACCAAAACGCCGTCGACGCGCCGGCCAGAAACAGCACCGCGGCCACGCCGAGGCCGAAACCCTGCGTCACCATCACGGCCTTTGGCGTTTCCGCGGAGCCGAAGCGATGGAGCTGCGTTGAAGCGATCAAGGCCACGGCCCAGGCAACGGTCGGCACCAGCAGGTGTCGGCGCAACACGGATGTGTCCGCGCCGCGCAGCTTCAGGGCCACCAGCAATGCCAGCGCAGGGAACATCGGCAGGATGTACGACGGCAGCTTGGAGCCGGAGAGACTGAAGAACACCAGCACGAATCCACACCAGGCAGCCAGCATCCGCACCGCGCGGGTGTCGCTGTCGGCGGCCGGTTGGTCGCGTTGCGCGATCCAGGGCAGGGCGCTGGTCCACGGCATCATGCCGATGAGCAGCAGAGGGAGGTAGTACCACCACGCGCCGACGCGATGATGCACTTCGGTCATGTACCGGGCCACGTGCTCGTGAATGAAGAAGAACTCGGCAAAGCCGGGGTTGCGCAGCGAAACCAATACGAACCATGGCGCTGCCACAACCAGCAGCATCACCAGGCCCGTGCCGAGACGCATGCGACGCAACAGCGCGAAGTCACGCATCCAAAGACTGCTGAGCAGCAGCGCGCCGGCAGGGATCACAAATCCCACCGGGCCCTTGCTCAACACGGCGAACGCGGTGGCTATCCAGGCCGCCCAGATGAAGCGGCGGCGCGCGGGCGGTGCCAGCTGCGCGCACTCGGCCAGCAGCACGGCGCACAGTGTCAGCGTCGTGAACAGACTCAGGCCCGCATCGAGCGTCAGCACATGGGAGACGCCGATGATCCAGGTGCTCGATGCCGCCACGGCGAAGGCTTGCAGGCCGGACGTCCTGCCCCACAGGCGTGCTGCGGTGCAGCCGACCGCGAGCACGGTCAGGAAGCCCGCCAGACCGGTCCACAGGCGGGCCGAGAACTCCGTGATGCCAAACCAATTGAAGCTCAGGGCACCGATCCAGTACTGCAGCGGTGGCTTCTCGAAGTACAGCAATCCATTCAGGCGTGGGGTGACCCAGTCGCCGCTGCGCGCCATCTCCAGCGCCAACGCGGCGTAGCGGCCTTCGTCTGTGTCGACCAACGAGCGAGAACCAAGGCTCGCAAACCAAAGCAACGCGAAGAGCACCAACAACAGCGCCAGCCACGCCATGGAGCGTTTGGACTGCGCGCTGTGCACCGGGGGCGGCAACTCCCCCGCAGTCGAACCCAAGGTCTGTTCAGACATAGAACTCAACAGTGTGCCCGACGCTGATTCAACCCTCACTGAATGGGCTCGCACAAGCGTTTCGCCGCGCAGCGGCCGGCGGCGACTTTGCTGCATCCATGTACTCTTTCGTGCTGCAAAGCGGCTAGACGATCATAGAGCGACAGCAGGCATCCGGACGCAGGCAGCAGCGCGACACACGCAGGCCCGTTCCTAAATGCAACCTTGGTCTGCCGCCAGTGGCGACTGGGACTTGCGCGCTTGCCGCGTTCGCGGTCTCTGGAGATGCCCGGCC
>JBIODO010000048.1:0-15062 GCA_044445225.1 Burkholderiales bacterium | reverse complement strand
TCGTAGACGATGTCGTTGCGCGCGTAACTCACACGCTCGCTGCGGCCGCTGATCGTGAACACCTTGGCGGCCGTGTCGATGGTGGCGATCGTGCCGCGCAACTCGAGCTCGTCGGGTTGATCGCTGTTCTCGACATCGACGCTGGTGGCGATCAGCACGCCGGCCTGCAGGCGCCCTTCGACCTCGACCTGCAGCCCGGCTGCCAGTGGCCCGCCCTCGATCTGCGCCGCGCTGGCGTCGACCGTGAAGCCACCGACCGCGAAGTTGGCGTTCGATGTGAATGCGGTGATCACGCCGCGTGCCTTGGCCTGGTCACGATCGCCGCCTTCGGGCCCCGTGGCGCCGAGCGCGCTGACGACCCAGCGGCCCTGCGCATCGCGCTGCACGCCCAGCATCACGCGCAGGAAGGCCCCGTCGCGCAGGTCGCTGGCGCCGCTCACCGAGGCCGCATAGACGAAGTGCTGGTTGCCGACGTCGAAGGTGCGCGCCTGCGTGTTCAACGCGGCCACCACGCCGCGGAACTTGAACGCCGTGGCGCCATCCTTGGGCTCGATGCGGGTGGCCACGATCTCGGCCGGCGCCGCTGACACGAAGCCATACACCTCGACCACGCGGCCGACGGTGATCGCCGCGATGCCGCCTGCGAAGCGGTCATCGAACACGGTGCCGGCGTTCACGCGCACGGTCTGGCCGTTGACGACCAGCGCATCGGCGGCCACCGAATCGACGCTGCCGATCAGCGCGCTGACGATGCGCACCTGCGAGGCGGCGGCCGCGCCATCGCGGATCTCGCTGCTCTGAACCTCCACCATCGTGCCCAGGCGCAATTCGCTGCGGTCGCGGCCCGCATCGTCGTCGCCCTCGATGCGCGCTGCGCTCTCGTCGAAGTGGACGCCTTCGACGATGATCGATCCGAAGCCGGTGATCGGTCCGGAGGCGAACGCGCCAGTGCCGCCGGTACCCACACCGCCACCGCAGGCCATGACGAGCAAGACCACGAGCCACGCCGCCAGCCCGCGCAGCGCCCGCCGCCCACTCGACACACGATCTGAATCCATTACTGCTTCCTCGTCTTCTTGCGCGGTGGCCGCGGTGGGGTGGTGGCCGGCACCGTATCCTCGTCGAATGTGTACAGGCCCAAACGCAGGCGATGGGTGGCACCATCGCCTGGCCTGTCACGCTCGACCTTGTCTTCCAACGCGGGTACGAGTGCGCCCAGCAAACCCTTCCACAATTCGCCAATGTGTTGCCAGGCTTCGCGCACCGACGCCTCGCTCAAGCCATCGGCATAGATGGCCTGCTCAAAATGGCGGCGGCCATCGGACAGCACGTTAGCTACTGCGCCCGAGAGATGGTCGCCGACGTTGTGGCCGAGGTATTGCAGCATGCGCACGCGATCGCCACGTGGCACGAAGGCATCGCGCACCAGCTCGACCGTGTCGTGCTCCTCGTCTTGCACAGCCAGTTTGAGCCGCAGCAACTCGTCGAGCAGGCTGCGCGGGTGCACGTCGCGCGTGATGGTCTGCGCCAGCGACTCGAAGCTCGGCGCCCGACCCTGGCGCCTGAGCACCCGCGGCTCGCCGCGGCGGTCGCAGTAGCGCGCGTCGCTGACCCAATGGGCGAACACTTCGCTGGCCAGCGAGCGCCGCGGCAACTGTTGCGACGCCTGCGCGTCGCGCAGCACGCCCAGCAGCCGGGCCACCTCGCGGCGATTGATGCCGGTGGTGGTGGCCAGCCGGCTGACCTTGCGATGCGCGAGCACGTCGGGGTGCGCGCTGTCGGCCGCGCCGACGAACGCGCGCCGCAGCATCTCCTCGACTGCCGCATACGGCAAGCCACGCTGCACCGCCAGGGTGGCCAGCGGCTCCAGCACCTTGCGAATGGCGGCCAGCAGGGCCTCCTGTTCGTCGGTGGGTGCTGGCGACTCGCGCTCGATCATTCGGCTACACGGGTGGTCGGTCGGGGCAAGCAGCGATGCTAGCCGCTGTCACGGCAGCATCGCCCGTCTGCCCCACCACTCGGGTGGCCGATTCGGCTCTCACTGCTCGAACTTGATCTGCTTGGCCTCCAGCGTCACGCCGTCGCTGGCCAGGCGACCCTTGACCTCCACCGCCACGCCGTTGGCGAGATCGGACGCGCTGCCGCGAGAGAAGTCCGTGTTGCCGCTGTAGTGCACATTGACCCCGCGCACGACGAAGGTCTGCGCCGTCTTGTCGAACCCGCTGACCGCGCCGTGCAGTTCGGTCTGTTGGTCGTCGTCGTTGGCGTGGCGGTCCTCGAGCGAGACCTTGCTGGCCACCAGCACCCCGTTGACGATCGCACCCTCCACCTCGACCGCGGTACCGAGCGCGACATTGGTGCCGTCAGGGAACGTGGTGCTTGTGCTGGTGGTGACAGCCAGGCCATTGACGCTGAACGCCGTGATGTCGGTGAACGCCGTGACGATCCCGCGCACCTCGGCCTCGTCGTGGTCTTCGACCTTGCGCACGCCGGTGCGGATGCTCACTGCCTGCCACGGATCGGCCGGGAGCGCCTTGGTGGTCTGCAGGCGCACGCGGACGGGCAGGCCGTTGGCAAAGTTGGGCGGCAGATCGGACGCGGCGATCGCCGTATAGGAGATCGTCGCGCCGCCGATGGTGAACGTCTTCGCCGTGGTGTCGAGATTCGACACCGGGCCACGCAGGCGGAAGAAGTTGGCCTGCGCCTCCTTCTCGATGCGCTTGGCGACGTAGTGGCCGTTGGCGCTGTTGAACTGCGCATGCACCTCGACGATGTCGCCGACCTTCACGGCGGTCAGACCGCCGGCCAAGCTGTCATCGAACACGGTGGTGTCGGTGACCTCGACGGTCTGGCCGAGCACCGTGAGCTGCCTGGCTGTCGTGTCGATCGCCTCGACCGGGCCGACGATCTCGGCGCCGAACCGGATGTGCTGCGCCTGTGCGCTGCGGCCCGAGGAATCGGCCCGGACGCGGTCGCTCTGCACCTCGACCGTCATGCCGAGCTTGAGCTCGCTGCGGTCGTGCGCCTGGTCGTCGTCGTCGACCACCTGGGCGTGGCTGTCGTCGAAACGCACGCCGTCGACGATGATCGAGCCGAAACCGTTGATCGTACCCATGGTGAAGGCGCTGCCGGCGGCGGCTGTCGTGTCGCCGCCTCCGCCACCACCGCCGCAGCCGATGGCCAGCACGGCGGCTGCCAGCCAAGCCAGCGCGCTGCGCGCTAGTCGGCTCGTGAAAACGGGGAATTCGTTCATCTGGGTGCTCCTGGTGTGATGCCGCCGGAATGCGAGTGCGCCGGCAGGTTGCGATGTAAATGTGCGAATTGCACATCAGTATACGTGCCTCCATTCCGGCACCATCCCGCCCAAATCGCAACCAAATGCTTCGCGGCGCGGCGGCGGCCGACAATCGCGGCATGTCGCCCGCGCCACGCCGCTGGATCGCCCACCTCGACATGGACGCTTTCTATGCGTCGGTCGAGTTGCTGCGCTACCCGGAACTGGCCGGCCAGCCGGTGGTGATCGGCGGCGGGCGGCGCCACCAGCCACGCGAGCGCGACGACGGCAGCCGCGAGTTCTCGACACTGGCCACCTACAAAGGCCGCGGCGTCATCACCACCGCCACCTACCCGGCGCGCGACCTCGGTGTGCACTCGGGCATGGGGCTGATGAAGGCGGCGCTGCTGGCACCACAGGCCGTGCTGCTGCCGGTGGACCACGATGAGTACAAGCGCTACTCGCGCCGCTTCAAGGCCGCGGTGGCCGAGGTGGCGCCGTGCATCGAAGACCGTGGCATCGACGAGATCTACATCGACCTCACCGACCTGCCCGGCGCACAGGACGCGGTGGGTCACGACCGCTTCGGCGGCGTGCGTGCGCTGGCGCTGGAGATCAAGAACACCGTGCGCCGCGCCACCGGCTTGAGCTGCTCGATCGGCATCACGCCCAACAAGCTGCTGTCGAAGATCGCCTCGGACCTCGACAAGCCCGACGGCCTGACCCTGATCACGCACGACGACGTGCCGACCCAGATCTGGGCGCTGCCGGTGCGCCGCATCAACGGCATCGGCCCGAAGGCGGCGCTCAAGCTGGCGGGCCTGGGCATCACGCGCATCGGCGAGCTGGCCGAGCGCGAGCTGGCGTTCCTGGTCGAGCACTTCGGCCGCAGCTACGGGCACTGGCTGCACGAGGCGTCTCATGGCCGCGACGAGCGCGCCGTGGTCACGTTGAGCGAGCCGGTGTCGATGAGCCGCGAGACCACATTCGACCGTGATCTGCATGCGCGGCGCGACCGGCCCGAGCTCTCGCGCGTGTTCACCGAATTGGCCGAGCAGGTGGCGCACGACCTGCAGCGCAAGGGCTACGCCGGCCGCACCATCGGCATCAAGCTGCGCTTCGACGACTTCAAGACGGTGACGCGCGACATCACGCTGGCGCACGCGGTGGACGACGCACGTGCGATTCGCCAGGCCGCGGGCCAGTGCCTGAAGCGGGTGGACCTGGCGCGGCGCATCCGCCTGCTGGGCGTGCGCGCGGGCACGCTGGTGCGCGCGCGCGACCTGCCGGCCGCGTCGGCTGTTGGCGAAGCCGACCGCGAGCTGTTTTCTGGCGAATAGCGTCGGCCCGCGGCGGCGCGCCGGTAGCATCGCCGCTGGAGGAGAGGCCCATGACCGTGATCACCACCATCGAAGACCTGCGCGTGCTGGCGCAGCGGCGCGTGCCGCGCATGTTCTACGACTACGCCGACTCGGGCTCGTGGACCGAGAGCACCTACCGCGCCAACGAGAGCGACTTCGCCAAGATCAAGCTGCGGCAGCGGGTGGCGGTGAACATGGAGGACCGCAGCACGGCCTCGCGCATGGTCGGCGTCGACGTGGCGATGCCGGTGGCGATCGCACCCACCGGGCTCGCCGGCATGCAGCACGCCGATGGCGAGATCCTGGCTGCCAAGGCCGCCGAAGCGTTTGGCATCCCCTTCACGCTGTCGACGATGAGCATCTGCTCGATCGAAGACATCGCAGCCCACACGAAGGCGCCGTTCTGGTTTCAGCTCTACGTGATGCGCGACCGCGAGTTCATCGAGCGGCTGATCGACCGCGCCAAGGCGGCCCGATGCGGCGCGCTGGTGATGACGCTGGATTTGCAGATCCTCGGCCAGCGCCACAAGGATCTGAAGAACGGTCTGTCGGCGCCGCCCAAGCCGACGCTGGCCAATTTGATCAACCTGGCGACCAAGCCGCGTTGGTGTCTGGGCATGCTGGGCACCCGCCGCCGCCAATTCGGCAACATCGTCGGCCACGTCAAGGGCGTGACCAACATGGGCAGCCTTGGCGAGTGGACGGCCCAGCAGTTCGACCCGCGGCTCAATTGGGACGATGTCGAGTGGGTCAAGCGCCGCTGGGGCGGCAAGCTGATTCTCAAGGGCATCCAGGACGTCGAGGACGCGCGCCTGGCGGTGAATTCAGGCGCCGACGCGCTGATCGTCAGCAACCACGGCGGCCGGCAGCTCGACGGCGCGCAATCGAGCATCGAGGCGCTGCCGGCGATCGTGGCTGCGGTGGGCAGCCAGATCGAAGTGCACATGGACGGCGGCATCCGCAGCGGGCAAGACGTGCTCAAGGCGCTGGCGCTCGGCGCCAGGGGCGTCTACATCGGCCGCGCCATGCTCTATGGCCTGGGTGCGATGGGCGAGGCCGGCGTGCGCAAGGCGCTGGAGATCATCCATCGCGAGCTGGATCTGACGATGGCGTTTTGCGGGCGCACGCGCATCGACGGAATCGACCGCGGCATCTTGCTGCCGGGCACGTTTCCGACCTGACGTGCGTCAGAAACGACAGCGGCTACAGCCGCGTGTTGTCGAACGTGTTGCACTCGCGCAGGTTGCCGCCGCTCAAGCCGCGCTTGAACCAGCCCACCCGTTGCGCGCTGGTGCCATGGGTGAAGCTCTCGGGCACCACGGTGCCCTGCGCCTTGCGCTGCAGTGTGTCGTCACCGATCTGCGCAGCGGCGTTGAGCGCCTCCTCGACATCGCCTTGCTCGAGGATCTGGCGCGCGCGCTGCGCGTGAAACGCCCACACGCCGGCCAGGCAATCGGCCTGCAGCTCCAGCCGCACCGACAGCGCGTTTGATTGCGCGGGGTTGCCGCGCTGGCGCATCGCGTCGACCTTGTCGGTGATGCCCAGCAGCGCTTGTACGTGGTGGCCGACCTCGTGCGCGATCACGTAGGCCTGCGCGAAGTCGCCCGGCGCACCGAGGCGCGTCTTCATCGTCTCGTAGAAGCCCAGATCGATGTAGACCTTCTGGTCACCGGGGCAATAACACGGCCCCATCGCCGCCTGCCCGGCGCCGCACGCGGTGCGCGTGGCGCCGCGAAACAGCACCAGCTTAGGCTCGCGATAGGTGCTGCCCTGCGCCGCGAACTGGGCCCGCCACACGTCTTCGGTGTCGGCCAGCACGGTCGATACGAACGCGGCCATCTTGTCGTCGGCTGGCGGTCGATGCACCGGCCCTTGCGCCACCGGCACCCGCTCGGGCGCGCCGCCGCCCAGCACGCCCAGCAGCGTCAACGGATTGATGCCCAAGGCCCAGCCCGCGACCAGCGCGACCACGATGGTGCCCACACCGATGCCGCGCCCGCCGCCGAAACTGAAGCCGCCGCCACCCATCGTCGGTCCCTCGTCGCGCCGGTCTTCGACGTTGTCGCTCTGGCGGTTGCCTTCCCATTTCATGTCGGCCCCTAAGCCTTGGGCAACGTGACGCCGCGCTGCCCCTGGTACTTGCCGCCGCGATCCTTGTAGCTGGTCTCGCAGACCTCGTCGCTCTCGAAGAACAGCACCTGCGCGCAGCCCTCGCCGGCGTAGATCTTGGCCGGCAGCGGCGTGGTGTTGCTGAACTCCAGCGTCACGAAGCCTTCCCACTCGGGTTCGAACGGCGTCACGTTGACGATGATGCCGCAGCGCGCATACGTGCTTTTGCCGAGGCAAATGGTCAGCACGTTGCGCGGGATGCGAAAGTATTCGACGGTGCGCGCCAATGCAAAACTGTTGGGCGGGATCACGCAGACGTCGGCCTGGATGTCGACGAAGCTCCTTTCGTCGAAGTTCTTCGGGTCGACCACCGTGCTGTAGATGTTGGTGAACACCTTGAATTCGGGCGCGCAGCGGATGTCGTAGCCGTAGCTCGAGGTGCCGTAGCTGACGATCTTGTGGCCGTCGGCCGATTGGCGAACCTGGCCCGGCTCGAACGGCTCGATCATGCCGTGCTGCTCGGCCATGCGGCGGATCCACTTGTCGCTCTTGATGCTCATGGCCGTCTCGCTCGAAAGGGAGCGCGATTTTATTCGCCCCCTTCGCTGCCCAAGCCCAGCCGCCGCGCTCAAGCGCACCGCTGTCGTTCGTGCAACCTGCAACACCACGGCTGAAGGCGCTGCCGCGGTCATCTGTCGCATCCCATGGCCGGCCCGAAGCCGACGAGGTGCCCATGCCGGCGGCGCACGAGGCACAATCCGGCCGAAAGCATGGGCCGGCCGCGGCCCGCGCCCGGAGAACCGCCATGGCCGCCACCCCGTTTCGCCCAGCGCTCGATCTGATGTCGCAGTACGCGCAGTACCACCGCGACAGGCGCAACATCGTCACTCACTTCGTCGGCATCCCGCTGATCGTGTTTGCGGTCGGCATCCTGCTGGCGCGCGTGAGCATCGCGGGCTTCACGCTGGCGTGGATCGCGTGGGCGCTGTCCGCCATGTGGTACCTGACCCGGGGCAACCTGGTGCTCGGGGTGGCCACCAGCGTGGTCAACGCCGTGCTGATCTGGCTGGCGCATCCGTTTGCGGCGCTGCTGTTCGTGCCTTGGCTGTCGTGGGGCGTCAGTGCCTTCGCGCTGGGCTGGTTCATCCAGTTCCTCGGCCACTACTACGAAGGGCGCAAGCCCGCGTTCGTCGACGACATCGTTGGCTTGCTGGTCGGCCCGATGTTCGTGGTCGGCGAGTGGCTGTTCGCGCTCGGCTGGGGCCACGACATGCTGGCCGAGATCGAACGCCGGGTCGGCCCGACCCACCTGCGCGACCTGGCGTCACCGGCCACCCGATGACCGTCGCCACCCCCGGCCGCGTGCTCGTGATGGGCGCGGGCGCGGTGGGCTGCTGGATCGGTGGCTGCCTGGCTGCCGCCGGGGTGCCGGTCACTTTTGTCGGGCGGCCGCGGGTGCTCGATGCGCTGCGTCAGCACGGTCTGACGCTCACCGATCTCGATGGCGGCACCCGCACGGCCTCAGCGGGTCAACTGGATCTGCAGCCAACGCCGCCAGCCGGCAGCCAAGCCGCGCTGGTGCTGTTGTGCGTGAAGAGCGGTGCCACGGCAGCGGCCGCCGCCGAGCTGGCGCGCGCGCTGCCCGCGGGGGCGTTGGTGGTGTCGATGCAAAACGGCATCTCCAACGCGGCGCTTGCCCAGGCTCATGCACCGGCACTGACCGTGTGCGCGGGCATGGTGCCGTTCAACGTGGTCGAGCTGGGCCCGGGGCGCTACCACCGCGCCACCAGCGGCACGCTGGCGGCGCAGGATCATCCCGCCTTGCGGGTCTGGCAGCCGCTGTTCGAGACTGCGGGCGTGCCGCTCACGCTGCACGTCGATCTGGCACCGCTGCAGTGGGGCAAATTGCTGCTCAACCTGAACAACCCGGTCAATGCACTGTCGGGCTTGCCGCTGCGCGTGCAACTGCTCGACCGCGATCACCGTGCGTGCATGGCTGCGTTGATCGCGGAGGCCCTCACAGCACTGAAGGCCGCCGGCATCACACCAGCCAAGCTGACCCCGTTGCCGCCAGCCGCGTTGCCCAGCGCACTGCGGCTGCCGACACCGATCTTTCGCCTGTTGGCGTTTCGCATGTTGCGCATCGACGCCAGAGCACGCACCAGCATGGCCGAGGACTTGACGCAAGGCCGGCCCACCGAGATCGACGCACTGTGCGGCGAAGTGGTGCGACTGGCGCATGCCCATGGCACCGCGGCGCCGGCGAACGAGCGCATCAGCGAACTGGTGCGCGCGTGGCCGCGCGATGCGCGGCCGCGCGGCGGCGCGGAGCTGCGCGCCGCGCTGGGCGTCTGAAGCTGCCTCCGGTCGCCCGCGCGGCTCAGGTCGATGGCATCAGCGATCGGCGTTCGGAAAGAACAACTGCTGGCCGTTGATTTTGTAGCCGGCAATCGCGTCCTGCCCGGCCTGCGACACCACCCAGTCGGCGAATTGCTGCGCCAGCGCCTGCTTCACGTGCGGATGCTTCGCCGGATTGACCACCATCACGCCGTACTGGTTGAACAGGCGCTTGTCGCCTTCGACCAGGATCGTGAGGTCGCCACGGTTCTTGAACGACAGCCAGGTGCCACGGTCGGTCAGCACGTAGGCATTCATCGACGAACCCATGTTCAGCGCCGGTCCCATGCCACAGCCGCATTCCTTGTAGCCGGCGAACTTGGCCTTGGCGATGTCGATGCCGGCCGCCTGCCACAGCCGCAATTCAGCGGCGTGCGTGCCGCTCTTGTCGGCACGTGAGATGAACACGCTTTGCGTGGCCTGCAGCTTGGACAACGCGGCGGCGATGTCACTGCCTTTCACCTTGGCCGGGTCGGCAGCCGGACCGACCATCACGAAGTCGTTGTACATCACCGGCAGACGTTTGAGCGAAAAGCCTTCGGCGACGAACTTCTCCTCGGCCACCGTGTCGTGCACGAACACCACGTCGGCGTCGCCGCGGCGCGCCATGTCGAGCGCCTGGCCGGTGCCCACCGCCACCACGCGCACGTCGATGCCGGTGGCCTGCTTGAACAGCGGCAACAGGTGTGGGAACAGGCCCGACTGCTCGGTCGAGGTGGTCGAGGCCATCACGATGAACTTGTCCTGCGACCACGCGGGTGCCGCGCATGCCAGCGCTGCCAGTGCAGCACCCAGCACCAGCGCCCGTCGTCGCATCGTCAACTTGTCCAAGGCAGTTCTCCATTGAGGAACAGCGCGGCCTCGGTCGGCAACGCGTCGTTGAAAAAACGATTCACCGGCAGGTCGACCACCAGGCGCCCGGCCTCGAGGTAGGCCACGCGCGTGGCCAGGCGCTTGGCCTGGCCGAGGTTGTGCGTGCTCATCACCACCGTTGCGCCGTCGGCGGCCAGCGCCTCGATCAGGCGCTCGACCTCGCGCTTGGCGCTCGGGTCGAGGTTGGCCGTGGGCTCGTCGAGCAGCAGGATGTCGGGCTCGAGCGCCCACGCACGCGCCAGTGCGAGGCGCTGTTGCTGGCCGCCCGACAGCGAGCGCGCGGACCGCGCCGCCACGGCCTCCAACCCGACCCGACGCAGGGCGCGCGCGCAACGCTCGTCGCGCATCGCGCGCGGCACGCCGTGCAGCCACAAGCCCAGCAGCACGTTGAAGCGCACCGACAGGCTGAGCAGGAACGGCCGCTGGAACAGCATTGCGGTGAGCGGCGCCTTGCCGCCCGGCATCTCATGCGTCTGGCGTTGTCCCTGGCACGCGAGCAACCCGTGCAACACACGCAGCAGCGTGGTCTTGCCCGACCCGTTGGCGCCAACCAGCATCAGGCGATCGCCGCGATGCAGTGTCAAATCGATGCCGCGCAGCGCCTGCACGTTGCCGAAGCGCACGCCGGCTTGCACGAGTTGCACCAGCGGCTGCGGCGCGCCGCGATCGTGCGCCGCGCCGGGCAACGCCGCCGCTTGTGGCGCGACTGCCGGCACCACGGCGCTACACATAGACCTCGCGCTCGATCGTCGTGCTGCCCTGCATGGCGATGATCAGCAGGTTGACGAGCCCGACCACTCCCAGCAGCACGATCCCCAGTGCCAGCGCCAGCGGCAGGTCGCCCTTGCTCGTCTCGAGCGCGATCGCCGTGGTCATCACGCGGGTGAAACCATCGATGTTGCCGCCGACGATCATCACCGCACCGACCTCCGACACCGCACGCCCGAACGCGGTGAGCAGCACCGTCAATACGCCAAAGCGCTCATGCACCAGCATCAGCAGTGCGCTCTGGAACGGGCCGGCACCCAGTGACCGCAGCTGGTCGCCGCCGTCGCGCAGACCATCGAGCACCAGGCGGCGCGACAGCGCGGCGATCAGCGGCACGACCAGCACGCTCTGCGCGATCACCATCGCGGTCGGCGTGAACAGGATGCCGAGCTCGCCCAGCGGCCCGGAGCGCGACAACAGCAGGTAGACCAGCAGGCCCACCACCACCGACGGCAGCGCCAGCAGTGAGTTGATGCCCCACACCGCGATGCCATGGCCCGTGAACCGCGTCACCGCCAGCCAGGCCCCCAGGCACAGGCCGGTCAGAGCGCCCAGTAGGCAGGCGGTGGCGCTGACACGCAGCGACAGGCCGACGATGCGCCACAGGTCGGCGTCAGCGCGCAGGATGAGCTGCGCAGCCAGCAACAGGCTGTCGGCAATGTCGTTCATGGCTGGGGCCGAGGGCGGCGCAGCAGCGCCATCGGTCTGTGTGGATTCTCGGTGGCGGCCGAATGGCTGGCGATATGCTGGCGGCTGCATATGTGCCCACAGCACAGCGCGCATCAGGCGACAGGGCACTGCACAATCGTCGACTCGATGCGTTGACCGCGAGTGACGCGCTGAAATCGTCCCCCGATGCCTGAACTCGGCCCATCACCGCTGGCGGCGCGCGAAGCCAACTTGAGCGTCGATCAGGCACGCGCGGCGATCGCGCGGAGGCTGCAGCCGATCGACGGCCGCGAGGTGGTGCCGCTGGCGCAGGCACTGGGGCGCGTGCTGGCCGAGGACGTGATGTCGCCGATCGACGTGCCGGCGCACGACAACTCGGCGATGGATGGCTACGCATTCGCCGGCACTGCGTTGCGTGCCGATGCCGCGATCGAGTTGCGCTCCGTGGCCACCGTGATGGCCGGCACCCCATACAGCGGCAGGGTCGGCGCCGGTCAGTGCGTGCGCATCATGACCGGGGCCGTGATGCCAGCCGGTGCCGACACCGTGGTGCCGCTGGAGTTGTGCCGTGTCGACGAGCGGGCCGACGGCTACCACGTGCACATCGAACCCGGTGTCATCCACGCTGGCGAAAACCTGCGCCGCCGCGGCGAAGACCTGGCGCGCGGCAAGCCCGCGTTGCCGGCTGGCCGCGTGCTCAAGCCGGCCGACCTGGGACTGGTGGCATCACTGGGCATCGAGACCGTGCGTGTGGTGCGGCGCCTGCGCGTGGCCGTGTTTTCCACCGGCGACGAAATCGCGTCGCTCGGACAGCCGCTGGCGCCGGGCTGCGTGTACGACAGCAACCGCTTCAGCCTGATCGGCGCGCTGCAGCGCCTGGGGCTGGAGGTGATCGACCTCGGCCTGGTGCGCGACGACCCGCAGGCCTTGCGCAACGTCGTCGAGCAGGCCATTGCGCAGGCCGATGCGGTGCTCACCAGCGGCGGCGTCAGTGCCGGCGATGCCGACTACACGCGCGACGTGCTGGGCCGGGTCGGTGAGGTCGCGTTCTGGAAGGTCGCCATGCGTCCGGGCCGCCCGTTCGCCTTCGGTCCGCTGTATGCCGGCGACGCGACACGACCGTCGAAGACCGTATGGCTGTTCGCATTGCCCGGCAATCCGGTGGCGGCGCTGGTCACCTTCTACGTGTTCGCGCGCGACGGGCTGCTCGCGCTGGCCGGCGCAACGCCGCAGCCGCTGCCGTTGCTGCAAGCACGCAGCACGGTGGCGATCCGCAAGCGCCCGGGCCGCACCGAATTCCAACGAGCCCGCGTGAGCGCCGGGCCCGATGGTCAGTGGCAAGTGCAGACCACCGGGTCGCAAGGGGCGGGCATCCTGCGCAGCATGAGCGAGGCCAACGCGCTGCTGGTACTCGGCCACGAGCAGGGCTCGGTGGCGGCCGGCCAGCCGGTCGACGTGTGGTTGTTCGACGGGCTGGTCTGACACAGGTC
Organism: Burkholderiales bacterium; assembly: GCA_044445225.1. GTDB lineage: Bacteria > Pseudomonadota > Gammaproteobacteria > Burkholderiales > Burkholderiaceae_C > JAEUPI01. Next base: position 2,121 of record JBIODO010000048.1, on the reverse strand, counting down.
CTCGCGTGCAACCGAATCCCGATGCCGAGCGCCGCCGCGACCTGATGCGCCAGGCGGCTTGCGTCGCCGGGGCGTGGGCGGTCTCCGGCGCGCTGCCGGTGGTGGCAGCCGGTGAGATGCAGCGCCACCCGCGTTCGCTGCTGGTCGACTCACGCGGCAACCCGTGGCTGGCGCGCCAGCTCAAGCAGGGCGAAGCGTTCCTCTTCAACTACCCGTATTCGGCGTCGCCGGTGTTCTTGATCGCGTTCGAGCGCGAGGTGAAGCCGGTCGAGCTGGTCACCGTGGACAAGCAGCGCTACGCGGCGCCGGCCGGCGTGGGCCCGGACAAGTCGATCGTCGCGTACTCGGCGATCTGTGCACACAAGCTGATGTACCCCACGACGGCGATCAGCTTCATCGGCCTGCGCAGCGGCGGCCAGGGCGAGCCGCCGCACGTGATCCACTGCTGCGGCGACAACTCGCGCTACGACCCGTTGCAAGGCGCGCGCGTGATCGACGGCCCGGCGCCGCAGCCGCTGGCTGCCGTGCTGCTGGACTGGGACGCCGGCAGCGACCAGCTGCACGCGGTGGGCACGCGGGGCGGCGAGATGTTCGACGCGTTCTTTGACAAATACGCGATGAAGCTCGAGCTCGAGACCGGCAGCGGCCTGCGCAAGCCGAGCGGTGCCACCGTCGTCGTGCAGCCGGCCGCCAGCTACAGCAAGCAGTGGCGCAGTTGCGCCGCCCGCTAGATCAGCGAGCGCTCAACCGGACACCACGCGCATGACGGCCCGTTGCGGTTCGGGCTCGGAATCGAAACGCTCGAAACCCGTGTAGCAGATGAAGTGCCGGTTCGATGCGCGGCCGAACAGCGTCATACCCAGCCGCGTGGCCATCTCGTGGCCCATCGCGGTGACACCGTTGCGGCTGATGATGATCGGCACACCGATCTGCGCCGACTTCATCACCATCTCGCTGGTCAGGCGGCCGGTGGTATAGAACACCTTGTCGGCACCCTGCACGCCGTTCATCCACATCCATCCGGCGATGGTGTCGATGGCGTTGTGGCGGCCGACGTCCTCGATGAACATCAGCTTCTCGGCGCCGCGGAACAGCGCGCAGCCGTGCACCGAGCCGGCCTTGCGATGGATGCTGTCTTGCTGGCGCATCACTTCGAGGATGTCGCGCAGCATCGACTGGCTGATGCGCGCGCTCTTCGCGTCGGGCAGCTGCGCCGACTGCAGGCCGTCCATCATGTCGCCGAACACGGTGCCCTGGCCGCAGCCGGTGGTGACCACGCGCGACGCCGTCTTGCGTTCGAAGTCTTCGATGCCGGCGCGCGTGCGCACCGCCACCGCATCGACATCCCAGTCGGCGGTGATCGACAACACCTCGTCCACGCGCGTGACTAGGCGCTGGTTGCGCAGGTAGCCGAGCGCGAGCAACTCCGGCTCGGCGCCGAGCGTCATCAGCGTGACCAGTTCGCGCCTGTCGACATACAGCGTCAACGGCCGCTCATCCGGAATGTGGATGGTGCGCCGCTCGCCGTACTCGTCGAGCACCTCGATCTCGCGCGTGAGCGCACTGCCGGCGCGGGTGAGCAGCGGCAGGCGCGGCGGTGGAGTGCTCTTGGCCGAAGTCATGTCCGTTTGCTTGCTGGCGAGCAGCAAGCTTATCCCGTGGCTGGACAGCCCTCAGGGCTTCTTGGCTGGAGCCTGCCCACCTGCGGGGGTGTTGGTGCTGGGCGGCGCGTACGCAAACGGCCCGGGGTTGACGCACGCCGGCGTGGCGACCGGTTTCACGTCCTTGCCGGCCTTCTTCGCTTCGGCAAGGTAGACCGCGGCCACACGGTCCATCGACTGGCACAGCTGGTATGCGCCCACCTTGTCGCCGTACGAGGCCTTCGCTGCGGCCTCGGCCGCCTTCGCCTTTGCATCGTCCGACAGCGGCGGCAGCTTGGCGAGCACGCCGGTCGTGCAAAGACCCAACAGCATCATTCCCACGACGCGCTTCATGCGCCCTCCTTGGCTGCTTGCATGCCCTTGCCCGACGGCGCCGAGCGCTGCGCGGGGATCTTTCCGGCCTTGATGTCCTCGTACCACAGCGCGTGGTGCTCCTTGGCCCAGGCTTCGTCGACATAGC
>JBIODO010000047.1:0-15076 GCA_044445225.1 Burkholderiales bacterium | reverse complement strand
GGCAAGGCGTCGATGGACATTCGGGCCGTTGGCACGCAGTCGTTCCAGTTTGATGCCACGACGCAGATTCTGGTATTTGCCATCAACACCTTCGACCGCTGGTCAAACGCCTCGACCAACGAGTTCGACATCTATGTCGATGTCGATGGTGATGGCGTCGACGACTACATCATCGTTGGCGTGGATGTGGGCGCACTCACCGCCGGCGATTTCAGCGGCACCATGGGAACGTTCGTATTCAGCACCCGATCGAAGGCAGTGAGCCAGAGCGGCTTCGGCGTTACCGCGCCGACCGACAGCACGACTGCGGAGCTGGCACTGCTGTCGTCGCAGCTGTGCCGAACCAACGAGCCCTGCCTGTCGGCGGCGAATCCGCGCATCACGTACCGGATCGTCGGATTCGACCTGATCAACGGTGGCACCGACACCGTCAATGACACGGCCAAGTTCAACGTCTGGTCGAGCGCCATCAGTCAGGGCGGCTTCGCGGCTGCGGTGCCCCCGCGGGGTAGCGATACCAGCAATGTGATTGCAGTCAACCCCGCCGAGTGGCAGCTCACCCCTGCTAGGGGCGTGATGGTCGTGACGTTGGACAACGCAAGCGGTGACGACGAGGCGCAGCTCATCGACGTGGACTTCGATCACTAGGCTCTGGCGCCAACATGACAGCGCGCCTGCTGCCAGGACACACGTCCTGGCAGCAGGGCGCCCTGCCCGCATAGCCAAATAAAACACGCCGCCGTGCGGCGGTCCGGGATTAGCATTGCGGCGCCGGGAGGGCCCGCAATGACAGTCCATTTCGTGATGCTTCCGATGGATGGCGGCCTCGGCCACGTGGCGGTGAACCCGGGGCTGGTGCGCTGCGTGCAGCCCAAGAGCCAGACGCAGGCCGAGATCTACTTCGACGACAACCACTGGCTGGTGATCGACAAGACGATGGAGCAGGTGGTGCGCGATCTCGAGATCGCCGGACGCTGACCATGGCCGACGACTACCGTCCCACCGAGCCCGTGATGGTCTACGAGCCGCACCAGCAGGTGCCGTTCGATACGGTCGACCAAGCGCCGCCCGAGCGCACCTGGAAGGAGAGCCCGCTGTTGTGGATCGCCGTGGTGGTGGTGGTGTTCATGGCGGTGCCGTTCTTCGCCAACTGGGGAGCGCGCACGTCCGCGGCGGCCAAGGCGCGCCAGGCGCAGGCTGCGAGCGCGCCGGTCGCCGCGCCCGAAGAGGCCGCCACCGAGAGCGTCACGCCGGAGGGCAGTGCACCGGCCGCGGTGGCCGACCGGCCCGCGCCGCTGCCGGCGCGCGCGCTGGCCGACCCGGCGCGGCAGATGGTCAGCAAGTGCGTCGAGAACGGCCGCGTGGTCTACACGCAGACGGGCCAATGCGCGGGCAGCGTCACGGCCGTGCCGATCGACACCAGCAAGAACGTGGTCGGGCCCGGCGGCGCGGCCTCGCGCTGACGCGCTCGGGCCGGGCCGCACCCGTCGCCGACGGGTGTGGACCGGGACGCCGCTGTTCGAGTGCGGCCGCGTCGAGACGGTGTGAGGCCGCTACTTGGCTCGTCCGTATTTCGCGGTGAACGTCGCCGACCCGAGCTTGTTGGCGTTGATCATGAAGCCCACCAGCGCCGCGGTACCGCCGGCGGGGATGTCGAGCTTGTCGGTCTTCAACGCATAGACGGTGAAGATGTAGCGGTGGGGCTTGTCGCCCTTGGGCGGGCAGGCGCCGCCGAAGCCCGGTGCACCGAAGTCGGTGTTGCCTTGCGCGCTGCCGTCGGGCAGGCCCTTGCCATCGGCGGTGCCGGCGCCCTCGGCGAGTTCGCCGGCGCCAGACGGAATGTTGTAGACCACCCAGTGCCACCAGCCCGAGCCGGTGGGCGCGTCGGGGTCGTACACGGTGAGCGCGTAGCTCTTGGTGCCGGCGGGTGCGCCGCTCCACTTGAGCGCGGGCGACACATTCTTGCCGGTGCAGCCGAAGCCGTTGAACACCTGCGCCTCGCTCAGCGTGCTGCCGGGTTTGACGGTCGGGCTCATCAGCTTGAAGTCGGCGGCGTTTGCCGTGCCGAGTGCGGTGGTGGCCAGCGCGGCGGCGAGCGCCAGCGAGCGTGAGCGAGAGGGCATTCAGGTCTCCTTGGTCGGTGGGGAAACGATTGTCGGGCCGCCATCATGCCGCCAGGTGCAGCGGCCGGCACGCGAGCGGTGTACGGCGATCACGGGCCGGGCTATCCGCTCATGGCCCAAGCACCCAAGCACCGAGCGCGCCGGGCGTATCGTCGGGTATCGGCTGTCCGTTGCGCACGCGGCGTCGCTCGGGTGACTCTTGCCAATGCAGCACGGTGCGGATGTCGCGCAGCACGCTGGCGTCTTCGGCCACGTAGCTGTGGCCCAGGCGAAACAGGCTCCAGCCGCGCACCCGCACGGTGTCGATGCCCGGCAGCACCAGCACTGGCGGCGCGCCACCGGCGCGCGCCTCGGCGGTGGCCCACTCGAGCGCGAGCAGCGCCTTGTCCTGGTCGGCCACGTACAGCGTGGTGTGCTCGGCGGCCATCGGATACACGCTGGCCAGCTGCGCGAATGAGCGCGTGTCGACATCGGGCGCCGCCAGAAAGATCTGGCCGAAGCGCACGCCGGTACGCAGCGCCGCCTGCGTGGTGGCGCGGTGCATCGCCGCGAGCAGGCCGCGGTTGCCCATGCTGTGCGCGATCAGGTGCACGTGGCCGCGATCGACCAGCGTGGTGGCCCTGACCAGAAAGTCCGCCAGCATCTGCTCGCTCGCTTCCATGCGCGACAGGTCGCCCACGTAGGCGGTGATGTTGGCTAGCGACGGCCAGCTGTAGAACGCCGTGATGCCCGGCACCTTCAGGTCGAAGCCGAGTTGCGCCGCGCGCTTGGCCGCCTCGTCGAAGCTGGTGTTGAAGCCGTGGATGTAGACCAGCACGTTGCGGTCGGCGGGGTCGAGCGTGCCGAGGAACGTGCGCACGTCGCGCACGAAGGCGTCTTCGCTGAGTGCGGTGGCAGGGTCGAGCGTGAGCCGGTCGTCGGCGCCGGTGAGCAGCCGCTGCCACATCGGTGAGCCCAATTCGCCGGCCTTGTGGCTCAATGGAATGCGCACGATGCGCTTGCCGAAGTTCAGGTGATCGTCCGCCTCGGAGCCGAAACCCAACGCCGGGTTGTTGCGGTCGATCGGCTTGCGATTGGTGCCGAACCACACCGGATAGCAGGTGCCGGAAAACTCGGCGCGGCAGTCGCCGCTGAGCGCGCGCATCTTCTGCGCGGCCTCATCGGCGGCCACCGCGGCCGCTGCGGCTTGGGCGGCCTGCGACTCGGCGGCGGCCGATTCGGGTGCTTGCGGTTGCGGTTGCACGGCCGCAGCTGGGGGCTCCTGGCGTGGCGTGGTGCTCGCGCACCCGAGCATCACCACGACCGATGTCGCGGTCATCCACACGAGCAGCGCACGAAAGGCACGCATGCGACGAGCCCCCTGCCGGCATCAGCCTTGCGAGAGCCGATGGTACGGCCGCGCGGGTGCCGCGCAATGCGTGCCGGCCCGCGGTACGCTGTGCGGCTCGATGTCCTCTGCCACCGCCGACCCGTTCGACCTGCAGCGCTTCGTTGCCGCGCAGGCGCCGATGTACGTGCAGGTGACAGCCGAGCTCGCAGCCGGCGCCAAGACGAGCCACTGGATATGGTTCGTCTTCCCGCAGCTGAAGGATTTGGGGCGCAGCAGCACGGCGCGGCACTTCGGGCTCGCCTCGCTGGCCGAGGCGCAGGCGTACGAGCAGCACCCGCTGCTCGGCGTGCGGCTGCGCCATTGCTGCGGCCTGTTGATGGCGCTGCACGGCCGCAGCGCGCTGCAGGTCTTCGGCTCGATCGACACGCTCAAGCTGCGCTCGTGCCTGACGCTGTTCGAGCGCGCGGCGCCTCATGAGCCACTGTTCGGTCAGCTGCTGGACAAGTATTACAACGGCGAGCGCGACCCGGCCACGCTGCAGCTGCTGGATTGACGCCTCTGGCGTGCGCACCGCGTTCGTCGGCCGCCATCGGCTGCCTTGAGGCGCCTGCGCAAGGCTCTCACTTGCGCCACGTCAAGGCTTGTTGGCCGCGGGCCCACTACGCTGGGCAAACGGTTGCCAAGGAGGCACCATGAGCAAGCCCAGCGTCGCTGCCAGCGCGAATCGCCCGCACACCACGCGCGATGGTTTCGAGATCCTCGACGAGTGCCATCGTCACACATTGGGCGCGCTGCACACGTTGAATGCGCTGGTGGCGCGGCTGGAGTCCGAGGGCCACAGCGAGCACGTGCGCGCGATGGCCGCCGAGGTGGTGAAGTTCTTCTCCACCACGTCGCGCGAGCACCACGAGGATGAAGAGCGGCATGTCTTCCCCAAGGCGCTCGCCAGCGGCGACGCCTACGTCGTGCAGGCGGTGCTGCGGCTGCAGCAGGACCACAGCTGGCTGGAGGAGGACTGGCTCCAACTCTCGGCCCACCTCAACGCGCTGGCGGCAGGGCAGTCGTTGTGGGATCTCGACTTTCTGCGCGAGGCCACCGACGTCTTCACCGCGCTGTCGCACGACCACATGGCGCTCGAGGAGTCTTGCGTGTACCCGCAGGCGCGCGCGCGTCTGCTGGCGGGCGATCGCCACGAGATGGGCCGCGAAATGTCGGCACGCCGCCGCGAGCACCGCGCGGCACACAAGAAACCCGCCGCCCCCTAGCGGGTGCGCGCTACAGCAGCGACTCGGGCACGAATGGCTTGAGCAAGATGGCCTTGAAGCGCTGCCACGTCGACGAGTCGGGCTCCTCGGTGAGGACCATCTCCTTGTCGTCCTCGACGCTGATCCATTCGAGGCCCGAGCCATCGGCCTTGCGGCGCACGCGGTAGGCGCTTTGCAGGCGATCGAGGTCGATGACGCGGAGCATCTCGCGCGCCAGCTCGGGGCTGCTGATCACCGCGCCGAGCTCGGTGTTGATGGTGGCCGAGCGCGGATCGAGGTTCATCGAACCGACGAAGATGGTCTTCTTGTCGACCACCGCGAGCTTGGCGTGCAGCCGCCCGAGCGATGAGCCGAACAGGTTCGCACGCCGGTTCTTCTTGACGCGCGAACCGCTGATCTCGTAGAGATCCACGCCGAGGTCGAGCATCGGCTCGCGGTACATGCTGTAGCCGATGTGCACCACCGGCTCGTCGGTGGAACCCAGCGAGTTGGTCATCGCCACCACGTGCACATTGCGGCTGCGCAGCTCGCGCAGCAACTCCATGCCGACCTTGCCCGGCACCAGGTATGGCGACGTGATCACGAGGTCGCTCCGGGCCATGCGGATTGCCTCGAACACGTTGTACGTGACGCTGGTGTCCTGCAGCTCACCCCCCGCCTCGCTGTCGAACGGCTTGTCGGGGTGGTCTGCAAACACGTAGGCCTCGGCCCAGATGAGGCCGAGGCGGCCGTCCTCCAGGTCTTCGGCGATCGGGCCGTAGCCGAGGATGTCGGTGGGCGGCAGCGGCCCGGGCGGCGGCGTCAGCGCGGGGCCTGTCCACTCCTCGAACTTGGCGCGCAACTGCTCCGGGCTCAGCGGCGTGCTCGTCACCTTGTGGATCGGGTACACCGCGTCGGCGTTCCAGTAGCGGTCGAACAGCCCTTGCAGCGGCGGCACCACCCAGCCGACGGTGAAGGCGTCGACGTCGATGAAGTTGTCGTTGTTGGTGCTGCGAAGAAAGTACTCGTTGGCGACGTTGCGCCCGCCGATGATCGCCATCGCGCCGTCGGCGATGAAGAGCTTGTTGTGCATGCGGTGGTTGACGCGGCTCCAGTCGCCCACCGAGACGATGAAGCGCGTGTTCTGGCTGCCGTTGCGGGCGTGGAAGAACGGGTTGAAGATGCGCACCTCGACGTTCTTGTGCGCGGCAAAGGCGAGAAAGAGCTCGTCGCTGCCGCTGGTGTAGAAGTCGTCGATCAACAAGCGCACGCGCACGCCGCGGTCGGCCGCGTCGCGCAGCGCGCGCAGCAGCCAGCGGCCGGTCTCGTCGTTCTCGAAGTCGTAGTACTGCACGTCGAGCGACACCTCGGCGCGTTTGGCCAGTTGCCCCCGCGTGTCGAGCGAGAATTTGCCGAGCGGCATCAAGCGGAAGCCCGATTGGTCGGGCGCTGGGCGGTAGGCATTGGCGATGCGCCCGAGCGTGGTGGCCTCCGACAGCGGGATCGCTTCGCTGGCGATTGCCTGGCGATCCACAGCGGGCAGAGAGGTGCAGCCGCCGAGCGCCAGCAAGGCGATGCACAGCGCGAGCAGTGGCCGCAGCCACCGCGGGCCGGCGTTGGCGCAAGGATCGGGCAGCGTCGGCAGCGCCGACAAGGCGTGTGCACCAGGCATCGACAAAGACCCTCCGTGGTGGGTGCCGGCGTGCTTCGAAGTCGCGCCGCGCGTGCGGCCTGGCCGCCAGGCACCGCAAGGCGCGAATGATGGCGCATTCGCCGCCGCGTCGGAATCGGGGCTGTGCCGCAGGGGGCAGCACGCGCGCACGCGTCTAGTCATTGCGATCTGCGCCACACTGTCGAGGCCTGTCATGCTGCTTCATCACCACGATACGCATGCCCCGCTCGCGCCCTGCGTGGCCGCAACCTGCTCGCGCCGCGTGTGGCTTGCGGCCGTGGCGTCATCGTGGGCCGGGCCCGCGGTGCTCGCCGACGACGAACAGCCGGTGATCCTCAACCTGCCGGTGCCCGGCGCGCAGATCGAACTGCAGTTCACACCGGGCTTCGACCAAGCTCAGCGCGAGCGTGCGCGCCAGTGGGTGGTGGCCAGTGCCCAGGCCGTGTCGGGCTACTTCGGGCGCTTCCCGGTGCCGGAGCTGGAGTTGTTGTTGCAAGGCACTGAGGGCGGCGGCGTGGTCAGTGGCGTGACCTTCGGTGAGCCGTCGCTGCACACACGGGTTCGGCTGGGTCGCGAAACCACCGCCACGCAGTATCACGACGATTGGGTGTTGGTTCACGAGATGGTGCATCTGGCCGTGCCGCGCGTGCCGCGCCCGCAGCGCTGGCTGCACGAGGGCATCGCCACCTATGTCGAATCGTTGGCGCGCGCGGGTGCCGGCTTGATCGATGCCGGGCAAGTGTGGCGCAGCTGGGTGCGGCAGATGCCGCTCGGCCAGCCCGCGCCGGGCGACCGCGGTCTCGATCACACGGCCACCTGGGGACGCGTGTACTGGGGCGGCGCTCTGTTCTGCCTGTTGGCTGACGTGCGAACTCGCCAGCGCGATCCCGCGACGCGCGGCCTGCAGCAGGCCTTGCAAGGCGTGTTGCAGGCGGGCGGCGACTACCGTGTGGCCTGGCCGGTGCAGCGCATTCTCTCAATCGCCGACGCGGCGCTCGGCCAGACCACGCTGAGTGAGCTGCACCGCGAGCTGGGGGACAGCAGTGCAGCGATCGACCTCGCGACGTTGTGGCGCGACCTCGGCGTCGACGGCGATCGCTTGCGCGACGATGCGCCGCTGGCGGCCGAGCGCCGCGCCATCCTCGCTTGACGCATGAGCGACGACGACCGCGACCCGCATGACGCGAAAGCATTGCGCGCCACGCGCTGGCTGGCGCTGCTGTGCGTGGTGCTGGTCACCCACGGCTCGCTGTATCCATGGCAATTCGCCTGGCCGCTGTCGCTGAGCGCGGCGTGGGATCACATGATGAACCAGCGTTCGTGGTGGACCGGCCTCGGCGACGTGGTGGGCAACGTGGTGCTGTTCGTGCCGGTGGGTGTGCTCGGCTGGGCGCTGCTGCGCCGCTCGCCAATGGCGGTGCTGCCACGCTTGGCGTGGGTCGTTGGCATCGGTGTCGCTTTCGCCTTTGCGCTGCAGGTGGTGCAGATCTTCGTGCCGGCACGTGACGCGGTGTGGTCCGACGTGGTCTGGAACACGCTCGGTCTGCTGTTCGGTCTGCTGCTCGCGGCGCCCGTGTCACGACTGCGGATGGGACGCTTGAGTGCACGGCAGCTGCGGCTGCCGCTCACGTTCGTGGTGTTGTGGCTGCTGTTGCATTGGTGGCCGTTGGTGCCGCGCCTCGATTGGCAACAGATCAAAGACGCGCTCAAACCGCTGCTGCTGCATCCGCAATGGAAGACCACCACCGCGCTCGATGCCGCGCTGAGCTTGGGACTGCTGGGCACGCTGTTGCGACCGCTGCGCCGCCGCGCGTTGTGGCTGATCGCGCTGCCGTTGGCTGCCGCCTGCGGCGCGTTGATCGTCGAGGGTCAGGCGTTGTCTGTGTCGCGCAGCGTGGGTTGGCTGTGTGGCTTGCTGCTGGCGTGGGCGTCATGGCGAATACCCGCGCGTGCTGCGGCCGTGCTGGGCGCGTCGATCGCGTTTCTGTGGTTCACCTTTGAGGAACTGCGGCCGTTTGAATTCGGCGAGTCATTGGGCGAATTTCATTGGATGCCGTTTGCCGCGCAGTTACAGGGCTCGTTGAGCGCAAATACCTTGGCGCTGACGTGGCAATTGTTCTGGCTCGGTATCGTGATGGCGTTGTTGCACGACATCGGTGCGCGCGCCGGCGCGCTGGCGCTTGTATTGGGCATGTGGACCCTGATGCTTGAATTGTTGCAAACGTTGTTGCCGAGCCGGGTGGCCGACATCACGCCCGCCCTGCTGCCATGGCTGTGGTGCGTGGCAATGCCGCTATTACAGGTGTCATTTCGGGGGCCGGTGACAAAAAGTGTGCGGCGGGTTCAAATCAACCCCCCTAGGCACGCCCCCTAACCTGAGGCAGTGCACGTTACACGGTTTGCCTGAATCATTCGTTGCAATCTATTTCCGGAGCTTGCCATGTTGTCGCAATTCACCGACTCAGAAACCGACGAACTTAGCAGCGACTTCATTCGTCTGAACGAGGCCGCACCCCCGGTGCCGGTTCCCGCTGGCCATGTGGGCCCGGTGATGCTGCCGGGTACCGGCCGCATGGTGTGGTGGACAGGCCGCGTCGCCATCGGCCTGCGCCACGAGCCCACATCGTTGCGCCGCAACGACATGCTGTCGCAATCGGCGCTGTGGCTGCAAGACCTGATGTTGGGTGGTGCGCGCCGCGCACGCGCCTAAGGGCTGCATCCGAGGGGGGCTTCGAAGCGGTGCCGCGCCGTTGTCGACGTGGCGGTAATGCTCGCAGCCTGAATATCAGCCACACCCAACAACGCCACCGCCGTCCTAACAGCGCCTGACCCGTCAGGGTCAGCGGGCTTGCCCGCCTCGACGCTGGGCCGTGCGATGAAAGCGGCTACGATCCCCGAAACGCCGAACGCTGCGGGGACCGGATGCCGACGCTTCAATTCAAGATCAACGGTCGCGCTGTGCAGGTGCCGGCGCAAGCACACGACTTGTTGGTCGACGTGATCCGGGGGCCGCTTGCGCTCACCGGCACCCATGTGGGTTGCGACACCGGCCAGTGTGGCGCCTGCACGGTGCTGGTCGATGGCCAGGCCACGCGCAGCTGCACGATGCTCGGCGTGCAGGCGGCCGGGCACGAGGTCACGACCGTCGAAGGCCTGGCACCTGATGGCAAGCCGCACGCGCTGCAGCAGGCGTTCATGGCGTGTCACGGCCTGCAATGCGGTTTCTGCACCCCGGGCATGCTGATGAGCGCGGCGTGTCTGCTGCGCGAAAACCGCAGCCCGAGCGAGGCCGACATCGTCGACGCGCTGGAGGGCAATTTGTGCCGCTGCACCGGCTACGTCAACATCGTGGCGTCGGTGCAAGAGGCGGCCAGGCTGCTGCGCGCGGAGGGCAAGCAATGAGCGCGGCACCGACCGTCGATGCCGGCCGCTTCGGTAGCGGCCAGCAGGTGCAGCGTGTCGAAGACCCGGCGCTGCTCGCCGGCAAGGGACAATTCACCGACGACGTGGCGCCCGCCGGCCAGCTGCACGTGGTGTTCGTGCGCTCGCCGCACGCGCACGCTCGCATCGTGGCCATCGACAGCGCAGCCGCGTCGGCGATGCCCGGCGTGGTGGCGGTGTTCACCGGCGCGCAGCTGGTGCAGGCCGGCGTCAAGCCGCTGCCGGTGGTGGTGCCGTTCAAGCGCGCCGATGGGTCTGACGTGGTCACTGCACCGCGCCGCGCGTTGGCACATGAACGTGCGCGCTTCGCCGGCGAGGCGGTGGCGATGGTGCTGGCATCGAGCCGCGACGCGGCTCGCGCCGGTGCGAATGCGCTGGTGGTCGACTTCGAAGAGTTGCCCGCGGTCACCGACGCGGTGGCGGCGCTCGAGCCCGGCGCGCCGCGCGTGGTCGAAGGCCTGGCCGACAACGTGGCTGCGGTGTCGCGCCACGGCGACGCCAAGGCCGTCGATGCGGCGTTCGCACGCGCGGCCGTGCGGGTGGCGGTGGACATCGTCAACCAGCGCGTCGCGCCGTCGCCGATCGAGCCGCGCACGGTGCTGGCCGACTTCGACGCCAAGACGCAGCGGCTGACCATCCGCATGTCGAGTCAGATGCCGTCGGGCGTGCGCACCAGCGTGTGCGATGCGCTCGACATGAAGCCCGACGACGTGCGCGTGGTGGTCGGCGACGTCGGTGGCGGCTTCGGCATGAAGACGGGCGCCTACCCCGAAGACATCGCACTGGCGTACGCCGCGCGTACGCTGAAGCGTCCACTGAAGTGGTGCGCCGAGCGGTTGGAAGAGTTTCTCTCGGCGGTGCACGGGCGCGATGTGGTCAGCCATTGCGAGATGGCGCTCGACGCCAACGGCAAGGCACTGGCCGTGCGCGTGAAAGCGGTGGGCAACACCGGCGCCTACGCCACCGGCACCGGCATCCTCATTCCGCTGGTGATCGGCCCGTGGGTGACGACCAGCATCTACGACATCCAGGCCATCGACCTGCAGTTGCGTGCGGTGATGACGCACACCAACACCATCGGCGCCTACCGTGGAGCCGGCCGGCCCGAGGCGATCTACATCATCGAGCGGCTGATGGACGCTGCGGCCCGTGAAATGCAGCTCGACCCCTCGGAGCTGCGCCGCCGCAACATGATCCGCCCCGAGCAGATGCCCTACACCAACCCAATGGCGCAGGTGTACGACTGCGGGCAGTTCGAGAGGATTCTCGACCAGGGGTTGAAGCTCGCCGACTGGCATGGCTACGCCGCACGGCGTGAAGCATCCAAGCGCGCCGGCAAGCTGCGCGGCCGCGGCATCGCCACTTTTCTGGAGTGGACCAGCGGCATGGCGTACGAAGAGCGTGTCACGGTCAACGTGACGCCCGACGGCATGATCGAAGTCGTGTCGGCGGTGCAGGGCATGGGGCAGGGCATCGCCACCAGCCTGGCGCAACTCGCGGTCGACGTGTTCCAGGTGCCGCTCGATCGCATCCGCGTCGTGATGGGCGACACCGACCGCAACAACGGCTTCGGCAGTGCGGGTTCGCGCTCGCTGTTCATCGGCGGCTCGTCGGTGCACGTGGCGTCGCAGCGCACGATCGACGAGGCGCGCAAGATGGCCGCCGACGCGCTCGAAGCCCCGGCCGCCGACATCGAATACAAGGCCGGGCGCTTCAATGTCGCCGGCACCGACCTCGGCATCGGCCTGTTCGAGCTGGCCGGCCAGCAAAAGGGCGAGCGCATCTACGTTGATTCCACCAGCTCGGTGGGGGGGCCGTCGTGGCCGAACGCGTGCCACGTGTGCGAGGTCGAGATCGATCCCGACACCGGCGCCGTGCAGGTGGTGGCGTACTCGTCGGTCAACGACATCGGCCGTGTCGTCAGCCCGCAGATTGCGCGCGGCCAGGTCGAGGGCGGCGCGGTGCAGGGCATCGGCCAGGCACTCAGCGAACACATGGCTTACGACCCGGAGACCGGGCAGGCGTTGAGCGCCAGCTTCATGGACTACGCACTGCCACGCGTCGATGGTTTTCGCGCCTTCAAGACCGTGTTCGACACCTCGGTGCCGTGCACGACCAATGTAATTGGCTCCAAAGGCGTGGGCGAACTCGGCACCATCGGCGGCACGCCGGTGGTGGTCAACGCGGTGATCGATGCGCTCGACCACGCGGGCCAGGGGCGCAACGCCGAGCGCGTGCAGATGCCGCTGACGTCCGAACGTGTATGGCGCGCGCTGCACGGGCAATACGATCCGCCGCCGCTCAAGGCATAGAGCGCGAGGCGAGAAATCACGGGCGCACGGCTGGCGTTTCGATCTTCAGCCCGGCGCTGCGCTGCGCCATGTATAGCTCGAGCTCGACCATCTCGGCTGAGTTGAACGGCGGCGGCTCGGCGCGCACGCCGCTCACGCAGTTGCGGATGCGCCGTTGCAGCGAGCCCATGCCCTGCCACTCCAGCCGATAGGTGGGGTAGCCGTTGACGTGGCCTTGCGGGATCGTGGCGCCGGCCAGCACGTGGCCGGGCAGCTTGTCGTGGCACAACGCGCATGACAGGTTGAGCTGCCCGATGCGTTGGTCGTACTGCTGGCGACCACGCTCACGCGGGGCCTCCAGTTCCTTGGCCGCGCTCGGCGCCAACGGCATGCCGCGCGACTGGTACGCCACGTAGGCTTCCAGGCCCAGCATCTCTTCGCTCTCGGGCGGTAGCGGCAGCACCAGCTGATGGCGTGTGCGGCACAGGTTGATGCGCTGCGTGAGGTCGACCGGCTTGCTGTCGATCGGGTCCCAGTCAGGGTAATGGGCGGCTACGCCGCGCATCGATTTCTTGGCGTCGCCGTGGCAATGCGCGCACGAGAAGGTGATGCCGAAGATCTTGTTCCACAACACCTCGCCGTCGGCCACCCACAGCATGCCGGGGTTCTGCTGATCGTCGCGCTGCATGGCCTGCACGCGCGGACTCATCGTGTCGAAACCCGAGCGCTTTGCGTCAGCTGCGCTTTGCGCCAGTGCGCTCGCGCACGCGAGCAGCGCCGCGGTGACCATCGGCGCGGTGACGCAGGCCCTCATGAGACGGTGATCGTCGCGCTCTCGGTCTGCGCGAACCCGTTGTCGCCCTCCCAGGTGAAGGTCAAGGTGCCGCTGGCCTCGGCCGCGACGAAGAACGCTAGGTAAGGATTGGCCGAGATCGCCGGGTAGAGATCGGCGCTGAACACCAGCTCGCCGTTGTAGCGGCACGCGAAGCGCCGGATGATGTCGCGCGGCAACGTGCGGCCGTCGGCACCGGCGCGGTAGCCGGTTTCCATCGGATGTGCGATCAGCGTGCGGATCTCCACCACCTCGCCCTTGCGCGCGGTGCTGGGGCTGTGGATCAGCGTGCGGGCCATGGTCGGCTGGTTGTGAAGAAGAAAGTCGTCACTCGATGCAGGCGGCCAACGTGACCACCACGTCGACCGTGTGCGTCCAGTACGAGCCGTCGCTCAGCTTGGCCACGGCCACGAGTTGCTGCGTGGTGGCCAGCCGGATGCGCGTCGACACCACCGCGCGCCCCGAACGCGGCGTGAGCCTGCATGCCACCACGTCGCGCTGCGGATTCTTCTCGTTGAACACGGCGATCGCCTGCACATGGTTGTCGGCCGTCATCGGGTTGTCCACCGTGACGGTGATCGGCACCGTGTTGCCGTTTTCGACCAGCGGTGCGATGTCGAAGTTGACCTTGCCTTCGCGTGTGGCCGCGCCGCCCGTGAAGCCACGCAGCGCGCCAGCGAGTTCATCGGACAGCGCCAGCGCCGGACGCCACGCCACCCACAGGCTGACGCCGAACCCGGCCGCCAGCCATTGACGACGCGACCGATCGGCGGGCATCGAGGGATCGTTCATGGCGCATCGCGCAGTGTGCGCAAAAACGCCACCACGTCTTCGATCTGCTGCGCGCTGAGCACCGGTTGGCCGCGCCATTGCCAGCCCACACGCTCGAGTCCGTCGGTGCGGTAGTACGACGGCATGATGGTCTGCGGATTCAGGCGCGATGCGTCGACCAGACGCAGCCGCAGTTGCGCCTCGCTCCAACGCGAGCCGGTGCCGGCCAGGTTGGTGGCCAGGTCGCCCTGGAAACGCACCTCGGGAAACGGCCCGCTGTGGCACAACACGCACAGCCCCGACTGTCGCTCGGTGACGATGCGCCGGCCGTTCTCGACGTTGGGCTTGTCATCGGAAAGCGGCTTGGGGATGCCGTCGCCGACCACGGTGTAGGTGGTGCGCAGGTCGGGCTCGCTCTGCGCGTGAACGGGCTGCAGCGCCGGCTGCAACGCCACAACCACGACACACATCAACCAAACAGATGCTCGCAACAGGCACCTCAAGCTCTCTTCAGGCTCTGGTCTTTGATCGGCAACTGACGCACCCGTTTCCCGGTGGCCGCAAAGATCGCGTTCAGCACGGACGGGGCCGCCACCGCGATGGTCGGCTCGCCGACCCCGCCCCAGAAGCCGCCCGACGGCTTGACGTAGGTCTCGACCTTGGGCATCTCCTTCATGTGCAGCACCGGGTAGTTGTCGAAGTTGGTCTGCTCGATGCGGCCGTTCTTCAGCGTGCACTCCTGGTACAGCGCCGCTGACAGGCCATAGACGAACGAGCCTTCGACTTGCGCCTCGATCTGCTGCGGGTTCACCGCATACCCCGGGTCGGTGGCGGCGACGATGCGGTGGATCTTGAGTTCGCCCGCGGCGCTCACCGACACCTCTGCGCACGCCGCCACGTAGCTGCCGAAGCCCATCGTCTGCGCCAGGCCGCGGGAGACACCCGCCGGCGGCGGCTTGGCGTAGCCCACGCGCTCGGCCACTTCGTTTAACACCGCCAGGTGCTTGGGATGGTTGGCCATCAGCTTGCGGCGCAGCGCCAGCGGGTCTTGCTTGGTGGCAAAGGCGATCTCGTCGATGAAGCACTCGAGGTAGATCGTGTTGTGGTTCAAGTTCACGCCGCGCCAGAAGCCCGGCGGCACCGGCGGGTTGCGCATCGCATGATCGATCAGCAGGTTAGGCACCGTGTAGCCGATCGACGCCTCCGGCCCAGGCGGGTTCAGGCCTTGGAACACCACCGGGTCGAGGCCGTTCTTCACGTTCTGCGGGAACACGCTGGCCAGGATCGACTGGCCCGAGATGCGCATGTGCAGCGCCGTGAGGTTATTGCCGGCATCGAGCCCCGCCACCAGCCGGCATTGCGTGACCGGGTG
>JBIODO010000046.1:0-15171 GCA_044445225.1 Burkholderiales bacterium | reverse complement strand
GTAAGTCTATATTTCCGATTCGCCCCCAGTAAAAACCCTGTTTCTAGGCTGTTCGCCGACTTTTAGTATGACTAAATAGAAACGAGGCACCATGGCATCGCTCGCTCGCTACCCCAGTCTGGTTGACCGCGTCGTGCTGATCACGGGCGGCTCCACCGGCATCGGCGCGACCCTGGTCGAGCAGTTCGTGGCGCAAGGCGCGCGCGTCGGTTTCATCGACATCGACCGCGCCAATGCCGAGGCACTGGTCAAGCAACTCTCGCCAGGTGCCAGGACGGCGCCGCTGTTCGTGCCGGCCGACATCACTGACGTGGCGATGCTGGAGGCCGCGATCGACCAGGTGCGCGAGCGCTTCGGACCCATCACCGTGCTGCTGAACAACGCAGCCAACGACCAGCGCCACAAGATCGAAGCCACCACATCGGAGAGTTGGGACGCCGGCATCGCGGTGAACCTGAAACACCAGTTCTTCGCGGCCAAGAAAGTCAGCGCCGACATGAAGGCAGCGGGCGGCGGCTCGATCGTCAACTTCGGCTCGGTGAGCTGGAAGCTCAAGCAAGGCGGCATGCCGGTGTACACCACGGCGAAGTCGGCGGTGCAGGGCCTCACGCGCAGCCTGGCGCGCGACTTCGGGCCGTTCAACATCCGCGTCAACACCATCGTGCCAGGCTGGGTGATGACCGAGAAGCAGAAGACTCTGTGGCTCGACGAAGCCGGCAAGGCCGACATCGCGCGCGGCCAGTGCATCAACCAGCCGCTGATGCCGATCCACATCGCGAGCATGGCGCTCTTCCTCGCGGCCGAGGACAGCGCGATGTGCAGCGCGCAAGACTTCATCGTCGATGGAGGATGGGTTTGACGCGCGCTGTGCGCATCGCGCCGTGGCGCCGGACCGCGGCCAATCCAGGGTCACCACGAACAGATCTGCGCCACAGCAGACGCAACGATCCTTTTCAATCACAACGTCTGAGGAGACACGCATGAACCAGCAAAGAAGAACCGTGGTCGCCGCGCTCGCTGCCGCCGGCCTGCCGCTGTCGGTGCTCGCGCAAGGCAAGATCGTGCTCGGCTTCGCGCAGATCGGCGCCGAGAGCGAGTGGCGCACCGCCAACACCGAGTCGATCAAGTCCTCCGCCAAGGAGGCGGGCATCGAGCTCAAGTTCTCCGACGCGCAGCAGAAGCAAGAGAACCAGATCAAGGCGCTGCGCTCCTACATCGCGCAGAAGGTCGACGTGATCGCGTTCTCGCCGGTGGTGGCATCGGGCTGGGGCACGGTGCTGCGCGAGGCCAAGGCGGCCAAGATCCCGGTGATCCTATCGGACCGCGCGGTCGACGAGAAGGACGACAGCCTGTGGGTCAGCTTCATGGGCTCGGACTTCACCGAGGAAGGCCGCAAGGCCGGCCGCTGGCTGCTCGAGAACTACAAGGGCCAGGGCGACGTCAACATCGTCGAGCTGCAAGGCACGGTGGGCTCGGCGCCGGCGATCGACCGCAAGAAGGGCTTCGAGGAGATCATCAAGGCGCAGCCGCGCTTCAAGATCATCCGCTCGCAGACCGGCGACTTCACGCGCGCCAAGGGCAAGGAGGTGATGGAAGCCTTCTTGAAAGCCGAGGGCAAGAAGATCAACGTGCTCTACGCGCACAACGACGACATGGCGATCGGCGCCATCCAGGCGATCGAAGAAGCTGGCATGAAGCCGGCCAAGGACATCACCATCATCTCGATCGATGCCGTGAAGGGCGCGTTCGAGGCAATGATCGCCGGCAAGCTCAACGTCAGCGTCGAGTGCAGCCCGCTGCTCGGACCGCAACTGATGGAAGCCGTGAAGGACCTGAAGGCCGGCAAGACGCTGCCCAAGCGCATCGTCACCAAGGAAGGCATCTTCCCGATGGAAGTCGCTGCCAAAGAGTTTCCGAGCCGGAAGTATTGACCCCCCGAAGCGGCCTGGCGGCCGCCAGCCTCTACAAGGGCGACACCAGCGGACCGGCGGAGCCGGATCCGCGGTGTCCACTTGATATCGTCTGGGCTGTGCGAGCGGTGGTGCATTGACATCCGATGGCTAGGGCAACCGGAGAAGCCCAGATCGTCCTCGAGGCGCGCGGCCTGACGCGCGCCTTCACCGGCGTCGTCGCGCTGCGCGACGTCGACTTCGCGCTGCGTGCCGGCGAAGTGCACGCGGTGATGGGGCAAAACGGCGCCGGCAAGTCGACGCTGATCAAGGTGCTGACCGGTGTCTTTCCGCCCGACCGCGGCGAACTGCGCTTGAGCGGCACGCCGATCTCGCCGGCATCGCCGGCCGCCGCGCAGCGGCTGGGCATCAGCACCGTGTACCAAGAGGTCAACCTGTGCCCGAACCTCTCGGTGGCCGAGAACATCTTTGCCGGCCGCTATCCGCGGCGCGGCGCCGCAGGCCTGTGGCGCATCGACTGGCCGCGCATGAACGCCGATGCGCGTGCGTTGCTGGCGCGGCTGCAGGTGAACATCGACGTCACGCGGCTGCTGTCGAGTTATTCGGTGGCCGTGCAGCAGATGGTGGCGATCGCGCGCGCGCTCAGCGTGTCGGCGCGCGTGCTGGTGCTCGACGAGCCGACGTCGAGCCTCGACGAACAAGAGGTGAGCCAGCTGTTCGACGCCATGCGGCGACTGCGCGACGAGGGCATGGCGATCCTGTTCGTCACCCATTTCCTCGATCAGATGTACGCGGTGAGCGACCGCATCACCGTGCTGCGCAACGGCGAGCGGGTCGGCGAATACCTGAAGGACGAGTTGCCGGCGCCGGCCCTGATTCGCGCGATGGTCGGGCGCGAGCTGGGCGCGGCCGCGGTCAAGCAGACGCATGAAGCTTCGGCGTCGCCGGGCGATGCGACGCCAGCGTTGCAGGCCAGCGGCCTGGGCCGCCACGGCATGCTGCATCCGGTTGACGTGAGTCTGCGGCGCGGCGAGGTGGTCGGCGTCGGCGGCCTGCTCGGCTCGGGCCGCACCGAGCTGGCGCGGCTGCTGTTTGCGCTCGAACGCCGCGACAGCGGCGAGCTGCGCCTGGCGGGCAAGCCGGTCGATCTGGCCAGCCCGATGCAGGCGATCCGCCACCGCATGGCGATGTGCCCCGAGGACCGCAAGGTCGAAGGCATCGTCGGCGAGTTGTCGGTGCGCGAGAACCTGGTGCTCGCGCTGCAGGCGCGGCTGGGCTTGAGCCGCTTTCTGCGCCCAGGCAAGCAGACCGAGATCGCGCAGCGCTTTGTGCAACTGCTGGGCATCCAAGTCGCCGACCTCGATGCGCCGATCGCGCGGCTGTCGGGCGGCAACCAGCAGAAGGCGGTGCTCGGCCGCTGGCTGGCCACCGAGCCCGAGATCCTGATCCTCGACGAGCCGACGCGCGGCATCGACGTGGCCGCAAAGCAGGAGGTGATGAACGAGATCCTGAAGCTCGCGCGCCAGGGGCTGGCGGTGTTGTTCATCTCGTCGGAGATGGATGAAGTCGTGCGCGTGTCCGACCGCATCGTCGTGCTGCGCGACCGCCGCAAGGTGGGCGAGCTGCCCGGTGATAGCTCCGAGCAGGCGGTGTTTCACCTGATCGCGGCGGGGGCAACCTGATGCCGCCCGCGCTGCGCACGCTCGCGCAACAGCGGCTCTTCTGGCCCGGCTGCACGCTGGTGCTGCTGCTGGCGGTGAACGCCACGTTCAACGCCGGCTTCTGGCAACTGCAGTGGCGCGACGGCCACCTGTACGGCAGCCTGATCGATATCCTCAACCGCGCTGCGCCGCTGGCCGTGGTGGCCCTGGGCATGACGCTGGTGATCGCCACGCGCGGCATCGACATCTCGGTGGGCGCGGTGGTCGCCATCTCTGCGGCCACGGCGGCGTTGCTGATCGGTGGCGACCTGGTCGTCAAGGGCGGCGTGCAAACCTACGTCAGCCACACACCGATGGGTCTGGCGATCGTCGCCGCGCTCGTGGCAGCGGCGCTGTGCGGCCTGTGGAACGGCCTGCTGGTGGCCAAGGTGGGCATGCAGCCGATCATCGCCACGCTGATCCTGATGGTGGCCGGCCGCGGCGTCGCGCAGTTGATCACCAACGGGCAGATCATCACCGTGTACTACGCGCCGTACTTCTTCATCGGCAACGGCTTCCTGCTCGGCCTGCCGTTCGCGGTGTTCATCGCTGCCGCGGTGTGGCTGGTGCTGCATCTGCTGATGACGCGCACGGCGCTCGGCCTGTTCATCCAGGCGATCGGCATCAACCCGGCGGCGGCGCGGCTGGCTGGCTTGCCGGAGCGGCTGATCACCGTGTGCGTGTACGTGTTCTGCGGCTTCGCGGCCGGCGTCGCGGGGCTGATCGTCAGCTCCAACGTCAAGAGCGCCGACGGCAACAACGCCGGCCTGCTGCTGGAGCTCGATGCCATCCTCGCGGTGACGCTCGGTGGCACGCTGCTCACCGGTGGACGCTTCAGCCTGGCCGGCAGCGTGCTCGGCGCGCTGATCATCCAGACGCTGACCTCGACCATCTACTCGATCGGCGTGCCGCCGGAGATCAACCTGGTGGTCAAGGCGGCGGTGGTGTTCGTCGTGATGCTGCTGCAGTCGGCCGAGTTTCGCGCCGCGTTGCGCACCTGGGTGCAGCGCCGGCCGCTGCCCGGAGCGCCGACGTGAACGGCGCGCTGGCACTGCGGCGGCCTCGCATCGATGCCCGCGTGGTGCCGGTGCTGGGCGCGGTGGCCGTGTTCGTGTTGACCTCGGGCTTCGGATCCTTCGCCTACAACGGCTTCTTCTCGCCGCAGGTTTTCCTGAACCTGCTGATCGACAACGCGTTCCTGTGCATCGTCGGCGTCGGCATGACGTTCGTGATCCTGTCGGGCGGCATCGATCTGTCGGTGGGCTCGGTGATCGCGCTGACGACGATGGTCTCGGCCGCGCTGGTGGAGCAGCGCCACTGGAGCGCGGCCACAGCGATCCCGCTGGTGCTGGCGATCGGCACCGCGTTCGGCGCGCTGATGGGCTGGCTGATCACGCGCTTTCGGCTGCAGCCGTTCATCGTCACGCTGGCCGGCATGTTCCTGGCGCGTGGCCTGTGCTACCTGATCAGCATCGATTCGATCAGCATCACCGACGCCGGCTACACCGCGATCGCGCAGACGCGCATTCCGCTGGGCATCGGCGACGCGTCGATCACCGTCGGCGCGCTGCTGGCGATCGTGATGGTGGCCGTCGGCATCGTGCTGGCGCATGGCACCGAGTTCGGCCGCACGGTCTACGCCATCGGCGGCAACGAGGCGTCGGCCGTGCTGATGGGCCTGCCGGTGACGCGCACCACCGTGCTGATCTACACCTTCAGCGGTTTTTGCTCGGCGCTGGCCGGCGTGGTGTTCACGTTCTACATGCTGTCCGGCTACGGGCTGCACGCAGTGGGGCTGGAGCTCGACGCCATCGCAGCGGTGGTGATCGGCGGCACGCTGCTCACCGGCGGCGTCGGCTACGTGATCGGCACGCTGTTCGGCGTGCTGATCCTCGGCGTGATCCAGACGCTGATCAGCTTCGACGGCTCGTTGAGCTCGTGGTGGACGCGCATCGTGATCGGCGCGCTGCTGTTCGTGTCGTGCCTGCTGCAGCGGCTGTTCGAGGCACGCCGACCCTGAACCGGGCCCCAAGGGTTTGCAGCGACGGCGTTCGGGCGCCGATTGCGCGACTATTTGGCCCGCAGCACATGCACGCAGGAGACACAGCATGACCTTGCAACGTTTGTTCTCGACCGCTTGTGCCGTCGTCGCCGCGGCGTGGCTGTCGCTCGGCAGCGCGTCGGCTCAGGACATGATCTCCAACCTGCCGCGCAACCAGACGCTGATCGTCGAGAACCCCGAGGGCACGATCAAGAACGCCGGTTGGTTCAACATCTGGGCCATCAATGCCGGCGGCCAATCGACCGGCCTGCACCAGCTGGCGATGGACACCTTCTGGTACATCGACCCCAACCGCGGCGTCGACGGCGTGTGGGACAACTCGCTGGCCGCCGAGAAGCCGATCTACAACAAAGACTTCACCGAGATGACGGTGAAGTTGCGCAAGGGCATCTACTGGAGCGACGGCGTCGAGTTCACCGCCGCCGACGTGGTGTACACGGTCGAGACGCACCTCAACACCAAGGGCCTGCGCTGGAGCGCGCCGATCCAGGTCAATGTGGCCAGCATCTCGGCGCCCGACCCGTACACCGTGGTCTACAAGCTGAAGAAGGCGAACTCGCGCTTCCACGCGCTTTACACGGTGCGCTGGAACGCGATGTGGATCATGCCCAAGCACATCTTCGAGAAGGCCGGCGATCCGCTGAAGTTCGCCTTCAACCCGCCGGTCTCGCTGGGGCCGTACACGTTGAACAGCTTCGACCCCAATGGGAAGTGGTTCATCTGGCAGCGCCGCGAAGACTGGCAGAAGACTTCGCTGGCGCGCTTCGGCCAGCCGGGCCCGAAGTACGTGGCCTACATCGATGCCGGCCCGCCCGACAAGCGCGTGATCGCGCAGATGAACCACCAGCTCGACATCATCCACGACACCTCGCCCGAGGGCATGTTCACGCTGGCCAAGCAGTCGCGGCTGTCGCGCGCCTGGTTCAGTGGCTTTCCGTATGCACACCCCGACCCCACGCTGGCGGCGGTGATCCTGAATCAGCAGAACGAGTTGCTGAAGAACCGCGACGTGCGCTGGGCGCTGGCGCTGCTGATCGACATCAAGGCGGTGTCGATGGCCTCGTACCGCGGCGCGGCCACCATCTCGGCCATCGGCGTGCCGCCCACCGGCACCCATGCCGACTTCTATCACCGGCCGATCGAGCCCTGGCTGAAGAACTTCGAGGTCGACACCGGCAAGCGCAAGATCAAGCCGTATGACGCGACCATCGGCAAGCAGATCGCCGATTCGTTGCGCCCGAGCCTGGGCGTGCAGATCCCGGAGAAGGCCGAAGACATCGCCAAGGCCTTCGGCATGGGTTGGTGGAAGCCCGACCCGCAAGCGGCCACCGAGTTGCTGCAGAAGGCCGGGTTCAAGAAGGTCGGCAGCCAGTGGATGACACCCGACGGCAAGCCCTTCGTGCTGAAGATCACCGTCGAAGGCGAAGGGCGCCCGGTGATGACACGCGCCGGTTCGATGGTGGCGCAGCAGTGGCGCCAGTTCGGCATCGACGCCAGCACAGTGGTGGCGCAGGGCACGCTGGCCGACCGCCGCGCCGCCGGTGACTTCGACGCCATGATCAGCTGGAGCGTCGAGACCTGGGGCGGCCACCCGGATCTCTCGTACTTCCTCGACAGCTGGCATTCGCAGTTCGTGGCCGAGCCCGGCAAGCCGCAACCACCGCGCAACTGGCAGCGCTGGTCGAACCCCGAGCTCGACAAGATCATCGAGCAGGTGCGCACGGTGGGCTTCGACGATCCGAAGGGCGTCGAGCTCGGCCGCGAGTACGTCAAGCTCGCGGTGCGCGAGATGCCGAGCATTCCGCTGATGTCGTACAACGTGTTCACGGTGATGGACGAGACCTACTGGACGGGTTACCCCAACGCCGCCACTGCGCCGTACACCGACCCGGTGCCCAACTGGGGCAACACCAAATACATGATGGTCAAGCTCAAGCCCAGGCAGCAGTAAGTCAGAACAGGTCGTCGCCGGCATGGTCAGTTATGCGGCGTACTTGTTGCGCCGCCTCGGCCAGTTCGTCCTGGTGGTTTTCATCGGGATGAACGTCGCCTTCGTGGTGACGCACGCGACGCCAATCGATCCGGTGGAGCAGACCATCGCGGCGGCCACCGCGTTCGGCAGCACCAGCCCCGAAGCGATCGCCATGATGCGCCAATCGCTGCGCGAGCTCTACGGCCTGCAGGGCGGGCCGTGGCAGCAGTACACCGGCTTCTGGACGCGCGTGGTGGTGTTCGACTTCGGCCCATCGCTGTCGGCGTTTCCGACGCCGGTGTCGACGCTGATCGGGCGCGCATTGCCGTGGACGGTGGGGCTGCTGGTGGTGTCGACCACCATCACCTGGGTGCTCGGCAACCTGCTCGGTGGCCTGGCCGGCTACCTGCGCGACAACCGCACGCTGCGCCTCACCGGATTGCTGGTGATGGGCTTTCACCCGATCCCGTACTACATCGTCGCCTTCGTGCTGGTGATCGTGTTCGGTTACCTGTGGCCGGTGCTGCCGATCACCGGCGGCGCGCAGATGAACATGGTGCGCGGCTGGAACCTCGACTTCGCGCTCAGCGTGATCCGGCATTCGGTGCTGCCGGTGCTCTCGCTCGTGTTGGTGGGCCTCGGCGGCTGGTTCATGGGCATGCGAGCGCTGGTGTCGAACATCGTCAACGAAGACTATGTGGTGTATGCCGAGCTCGGCGGCGTCGCGCGCGGGCGCATCCTGCGCTCGTACGTGATGCGCAATGCGCTGGTGCCGCAGGTCACGGGGCTGGCGATGTCGCTCGGCGGAATTTTCAACGGCGCCATCATCACCGAGCAAGTGTTCGGCTACCCGGGCATCGGCGCGCTGCTGGTCGATGCGGTGCACGCCGGCGACTACAGCCTGGTGCTGGGCTTGACGTCGGTGTCGATCGTCGCGGTGTCGGTGGCGGTGCTGCTGATCGACCTGCTGTACCCGCTGCTCGATCCACGGGTCAAGGTGGCCTGACATGGCACGTTCGTCACAGGGAATGTTTGCTGTCGGTCTGGAGTGGTTGTTGGTTGGCTTGCGTTATTCGTGCGACGTGTGGGCGCGGCGCGGCCTGCGGCACCCGCCAGGGGCTCATGCTGCGGCGGTCTGCGCTTCGCGCCGACTCCACTGCGCTGCTCGCGCCGGGGTCGCGCCGCGAAACTCGCTGCACTCACTGCGTTCGTTTCGCTCGGACAATCGCGGCGAGTCAGATCACGAAGCGCGCTGGCGCGCGCCGACCCCGGCGCTGCGCTGCTCGTCGCCGCAGAAATCGCCCCTGGCGGGTACCGCACGCCACGCGGCATCGCTCGCGGTGTTCGTCGCCCCGCACGCGACCACTGGTTTCGCGCGGCAGGCGGTGCCCGGTGGGCGCGATTTCTGGGGCGCCGAGGAACGCAGGGCTCTTGGCCGCGCGCGCAGCGCGCATCGTCTTCTGACTCGTCGCGATTGTTCGAGCGCAGCGAACGCAGTGAGCGTAGCGAGTTTCGCGACGGGCCATGAGCCCGAGTACCGCAGGGGAGTCGGAGCGAAGCGCAGACCGCCACAGCATGATCGCTCATCGGGCACCGCCTGCGGCGCCGCGCTGAACTCACCCGAGAAGAGCAGTTGCGAGCGAGCGCCGGCACAGCGCCGCAAGCGGCCACTCGACCAAGTGTGTTTCGTGCGCCGCGGGTCGCGCGTGCCGCGGTGGAGCACCTGACATGTGGACCATCGTGCGCGATCTGCTGCGCCACAACCGTGGCTTTGCCGTTGGCGCATTGCTGCTCGGTGTGGTGCTGCTGATGGCCGCGTTGTCGTTCGTGTCGCCGTATTCGCCGCTCGACAGCTATGTCGTGCCACCCGACATACCTCCGGGCTGGCCGCACGTGCTGGGCACCACGTCGCGCGGACAGGACGTGTTCTGGCTGCTGACCTTCGCCATCCGCAACACGCTGGCGTTCGGTGTGCTGGTGGCGCTGATCAGCCGGCTGCTGTCGCTGCTGATCGGGCTGATCGCGGGCTATGCGGGCGGCTGGGTCGATCGTGTGCTGATGTCGATCAACGACACCTTCATCGTGATCCCGCTGTTCCCGATCCTGGTGTTGTTCTACTTCGTGATGCGCGACCGCATGTCGTGGTTCGCGCTGGCCGGCGTGATGGCGTGCCTGGGCTGGGCCTACGACGCCCGGCTGATCCGCTCGGTGGCGATGAGCCTGCGCACGCGCGAGTTCACCGAGACGGCCATCTTCTCGGGCATGAGCATGCCGCGCATCCTCGTGCAGGAGCATCTGCCCTACGTGATGCCGATCGTGTTCTCGACCACGATGAACAACATCAACTGGTCGATCGGGCTGGAGGTGACCCTGTCGGTTCTCGGCTTTACCGACATCAACACGCCGACCATCGGCTCGATGATCTACTGGGCCAACCAGCACACCGCGCTGGTGGCAGGCATCTGGTGGTGGATCGCCTTTCCGGTCGCACTGGTGGTGCTCACCTTCATCGGCCTGTTCCTGCTCGCGGTGTCGATGAACGAGTTCATCGATCCGCGCAGCCGGCTCGGAAGGGGCTCGCCATGACGCCTGTGGTCGAGGTCGCGAACCTGCGCGCCTACTACCAGACGCATCAGTTCGGCGTACAGCGCGACGTGCGCGCGGTCGACGACGTCAGCCTGCAGGTGCAGCGCAACGAGATCTACGGCCTGGCCGGCGAGTCGAGCTGCGGCAAGAGCACGCTGATCAAGACCATCGCCGGCGCGATCCGGCCGCCGCTCAGCGTGGTGAGTGGGCAGGTGAAGTTCCATTTCGGCGGCCGCACGATCGACCTGTATGCGGGTGGGCCGCAGGCGCTGGCCGACATCCGCTGGCGTCACCTGTCGTACGTGATGCAGGGTTCGATGGGTGTGCTCAACCCGGTGCGGCGGGTGCGGCACTCGTTCGTCGATTTCGCATTCAGGCATCTCGGCCAGCCGATGGACACGTTCATAGGCACCGTGCGCGACCACTTGCAGCGCGTGCACCTGGGACCCGAGGTACTCGACGCCTACCCGCACGAGCTGTCGGGTGGCATGCGCCAGCGCGTGACGATCGCATTGGCCACCGTCTGCAAGCCCGAGCTGATCATCGCCGACGAGCCGACCACCGCGCTCGACGTGATCGTGCAGAAGGGTGTGCTCGGCATGATCCGCGAGGTGCAGCGCGAACTGCAGTCGTCGATGATCTTCGTCACGCACGACATGGCGGTGCACGCCAACCTGTGCGACCGGCTCGGCGTGATGTACGCCGGCCGCCTGATCGAAGAGGGTGCCACGCGAGACCTGTTCAGCCGGCCGCGGCATCCGTACACGGCGCACCTGATCGCCAGCCTGCCGCGCATCGGCCGCATGACAGCCGTGCCGCCGCTGGAGGGCGCGCCGCCGAACCTGGCCGACCCACCGAGCGGCTGCCGCTTCCACCCACGCTGCCCGCTGGCGATGGACGTCTGCAAGCAGCAGGTGCCGGTGATGGCGCCGGTGGCGCCGGGTCATCGTGTGGCTTGTTTTGCCGTGCATCCGGCGGGCACGGCATGAACGCGCCGCTGCTGCAACTTCAGCATGTGGTGCGCAGCTACACCAAGGGTGGGTTGTTCGGCCGCAGCACGCGCGCCGTCGACGACGTCAGCTTCGAGCTGGCCGCCGAGCGGCCCGAGATTCTGGCAATCATCGGCGAGTCGGGCAGCGGCAAGACCACGCTGGCCCGCATGATCCTCGCCACCGTGCGGCCCAGCGCCGGCAGCATCCGCTTCAAAGGCATCGACGTCGCCAGCCTGCACGGTCGCGCGCAGCGGCTGGACTTCATGCGCCAGGTGCAGCCGATCTTCCAGAACCCGTTCGAGGCTTTCAACCCGCTGAAGCGGCTCGACCGCTATCTGTTCATGACGGCGCGCCAGTTCGCGGCTGCGCCAAACGATGCGGCCGCGCGCGCCGCCGCCGACGTGGCGCTGCATCAGGTGGGCCTGTCGCTGGCCGAGGTGCTGGGGCGCTTCCCGCACGAGATGTCGGGCGGCCAGTTGCAACGGGTGGCGATCGCGCGCGCGCTGATCGCCAGACCCGCGCTGCTGGTGGCCGACGAGCCGGTGTCGATGGTCGATGCGTCGCTGCGCACGGCGATCGTCAACCTGTTCTGCACGCTGCGCGATCAGCTCGGCGTGTCGATCATCTACATCACGCACGACCTGGCGACCGCGTATGCGATCAGCGATCGCGTGGTCATCATGCGCAAAGGTGTGGTGGTCGAGGCCGGCGACGCGCGCGCCACGCTCGACCATCCGTACCATCCGTATTCGATCGAACTGAAGAACGCCGTGCTGTCACCCGACGCCGGCGCCCCATCCCTCACGGAGTGAACACGATGCGCAAGGTCTCGGTGGTGCTTCAACGCGATGCGGTGATCGGCGACACCGACCCGCGGCTGTTCGGCGCGTTCGTCGAGCACCTCGGGCGTTGCGTCTATGGCGGCATCTACGAGCCGGGGCACAAGACGGCCGACAAACACGGCTTTCGCCACGACGTGCTGGCGCTGGCGCGCGAATTGGCGCCGACGATCATGCGCTACCCCGGCGGCAACTTCGTCAGCGGCTACAACTGGGAAGACGGGGTCGGGCCGGTGAAGAGCCGGCCGCGCCGGCTCGACCTGGCCTGGATGTCGACCGAGCCAAACACCTTCGGCACCAACGAGTTCATCGACTGGTGCCGGCTGGCGAACATCGAGCCGATGCTGGCCGTCAATCTCGGTACGCGCAATGGCGACGCCGCGCGCAATCTGCTCGAGTATTGCAACCACCCGCAGGGCACCGCGTGGTCGGACCTGCGGCGCCAGCACGGCTGGAAGGAGCCGCATGGCGTGAAGTTCTGGTGCCTGGGCAACGAGATGGACGGCCCCTGGCAGATGGAGATGAAGACCGCCGACGAATACGGCCGCATCGCGGTCGAGGCTGCCAAGATGATGAAGTGGATCGACCCCGGCATCGAGCTGGCCGCCTGCGGCTCCTCGGGCCGCAACATGCCGACCTTCGGTGCCTGGGAAGACACCGTGCTCAAGCACACCTTCGACCACGTCGAATACATCTCGCTGCACACCTACATCAACAACTACGCCGGCGACACGGCGGCGCTGCTGGCCGCGCCCGACCTGATGGACAGCTTCATCGAAGAGGTGGTGGCGATTGCCGACTCGGTGGCCGCGCGCGCGAAGTCGAGCAAACGCATCATGTTGAGCTTCGACGAGTGGAACGTCTGGTACCGCACGCGGCGCTCGAAAGACGTGCGCGTCAAGCCGGGCTGGCCGGTGGCGCCCGCGATCCTCGAAGAGATCTACTCGATGGAAGACGCGCTGTCGTTCGGCGGCATGTGCATCTCGCTGCTCAACCATGCCGACCGCGTGAAGGTGGCGTGCCTGGCGCAGCTGGTGAACGTGATCGCGCCCATCATGACCGAGACTGGCGGCCCGGCGTGGCGGCAGACGATCTTCCATCCGTTCGCGCAGATGAGCCGATATGGCCGTGGCCGCGTGTTGCGCGCCGAGGTGGACTCGACAACCTATGCCGCCAACTACTACGACCCGCGCGGCGCAACCGATCTGCATTTCCCGTTGCCAGCGGTGCCGTACCTCAAGCTGGCAGCGGTGGAAGATCCGGCAAGCGGCGCCATCACGCTGTTCGCGCTGAACCGGCACCTGCACGACGAGATGCCGCTCGAGGTCACGTTGCGCGGCTACGGCACGCCGGTGGCGATCGACGCGCAACAGCTGTGCCACGCCAACCTGAAAGCTGTGAACACCCGTCAGCAGCCGAACCGCGTGGCGCCCACGATGTTGAAGTCGGTCACCACGAGCACCGACCGCGTGCGCGCCACGCTCGCGCCGGCGTCATGGAACGTGATTCGCGTCGGCCGGCCGCAGTGACACGCGGCTGCGGCCCGGGCACCATGCAGACCTTGGCCAAGCGGCTACTTGAAAAGGCGGTTGAGCTTCTCGCGCAGCTTGTCCTTGTCCGACGGTTTCGGCGTTGATGCGCCGGCCGCAGCAGCAGTCGCCGGCGCCGGCGCCGGCTTGATGCCCAGCCGCTCGGCGAGCTTGTCCCTCAGCTGGTTCTCCAGCGCCTTGGCCGCCACGCCCGACCACTGGATCTTCCAGCCGATTGCATCGAATGGCCCCGACAGCACCACCGGCACCGTCACGCCTTTGAGCGCGGCGAGGTCAGCGCCGTCCTGCCCGGCCGGCGAGCCGATCACGGTGGCGCGCGCGGTGTAGTCGATGGTGCCGTGGCCGATGTCGAAGCGGCCGGCACCGCCGATGCGCAGGAACGGGCTCTTGACGTCGAGGTCGTCGCTTTGCGCCACGCCGCCGGCGATGCGTGCGCTGGCGCTGAGCTCGGAGAAGTCGGTCTTCTCGGCGGTGCTGGCCTGGCTGACCGAGTCGCTCTTCATCGCCAGCGCGGCCCTGGCCTGGCGCAGCGAGCGCGCGAGGTTGACGCCCTTGACGGCACCGTCGCGCACATGCAGTGCCACCGTGCCGGCCAGCGCGCGGCGCAGCCCGCCGACGGTGGCTCCGCCGGTGTTGACGTCGGCCGTGACGCGGCCGGTGCCTTCGAGCAAGTCCTTGCCGGCCACGGTCTTCAGCAGCGCATTGACGTCGACGTTATCGGCCGCAAGCTTGACCGCGAAGTGTTTGGCTTTCGCCTCGGCGCTGCCGCTGCCGTCGATCGTGCCGCCCCAGGCGCGCCCGGCCAGCTTGGCAATGTGCAGCGTGCCGTTGTCGAGCGCGGCATCGACCTTGACGTCGGTGGCACGGTACTGGCGAAACGCCAGCGCACCAGCCGTGAAATTGAATTGGCCGTTGACCGCGTTCAATCCATCGAGCGCCACCGGCGTGTCGGCGGGCGCCGGTCCGCTGGGTGCCGGTGCTGCTGCGCCCGGTTTGTCGGGGGCCAGCAGTTTGTTCAGGTCGAGGCTGTCGAAGCGCGCCTTGGCCACGATGCGCGGCACGGCGCCACCCAATGCGGCTTGCCCCGTGCTGTCGAAGCGATTGGTGTTGAGCGCGCCATCGATGGCCCACGACGCTGCCTTGGCGTCGGCGTTGGCCTTGCCGCGTGCCGTCAGCTGCAGCGGTTGCAGGCCTGGATCGGCGAGCATGGCCTTGAGGTCGATTTGCTCCAGCGCCACGGCGCCCTGGCTGGCGTTGAGCACGATGTCGGATTTCAACGTGGCGTCGACCTTGCGCTGCTGCATCTGGCCCTGCACGGCCAGCGTCACGCCGGGAAGTCGCAATGCGTCGAACTTGCCGCTCGGAGCCCCTGAACGAAAAGTGCCCGCCAGCGCGATCGGTCCACTGGTTTTGATTTGCCCCGACAGCGCGCTGCCCTTCAGGGTCTGCGCATCGACCGCTAGTTGCGGCCAGTCGAGCGCCAGCTCGAAACGCTGGTCGGCGCCATGGCGCCCCGCGAGCGCGATCTTCAACGCATCGAGCTCGAGCCGTTGACCGCTG
>JBIODO010000045.1:0-15366 GCA_044445225.1 Burkholderiales bacterium | reverse complement strand
GGCGTGCCCGACGACAGCGGCCGCCAGGTGCTGCTGAGCCTGAACCGCATGAACCGCGTGCGCGCCATCGACAGCGCCAACGCGACGATCACGCTCGAAGCCGGCTGCGTGCTCAAGGCCGCGCAGGAGGCGGCGGCAGACCAGGGCTTGCTGTTCCCGCTCAGCCTGGCGGCCGAAGGCAGCTGCACGATCGGGGGCAACCTGGCCACCAACGCCGGCGGCACGCAGGTGCTGCGCTTCGGCAATGCGCGCGACCTGTGCCTGGGGCTCGAAGTGGTGACGGCGCAGGGCGACGTCTGGAACGGCCTCACCGGCCTGCGCAAGGACAACACCGGCTACGACCTGCGCGACCTGATGATCGGCAGCGAGGGGACGCTCGGCATCATCACCGCGGCGACGATGAAGCTGCACCCGCTGCCCGCCGCACAACTCACCGCCTTTGCGGCCTGCAGCGACCTCGCGGCCTGTGTCGCGCTGCTCGAGCTCGCGCGCCACCGCCTCGGCGCCTCGCTCACCGGGTTCGAGGTGATGGGCGCAGCGGCCCTCGAGCTGGTGGCCAGACACTTTCCGCAATTGCCGCGGCCGCTGCCCGCTGCCGCCTGGACCGTGCTGCTGGAGTGCGCCGATGCGCACAGCGAGGCGCAGGCGCGCGAAGAGGTCCACGCACTGCTGCAGGCGGCGATCGAGCACGGCCACATCCATGATGCCGTGCTCGCCGAAAGCGTGGCGCAGGCGCGTGCGCTGTGGCACGTGCGCGAATCGATCCCGCTGGCGCAAAGCCTCGAAGGGCCCAACATCAAGCACGACATCGCGCTGCCGGTGTCGGCGATCCCCGAGTTCGTGCAGCGCACCGACACGGCATTGCAGACCGCGTTTCCGGGCAGCCGCGTCATCAACTTCGGCCATCTGGGCGACGGCAACCTGCACTACAACCTGCAGGCCGCACCAAACGTGCAGGCGCAGGCTTTTCTCGATCAGCACGAGGCCGCGGTCAACCGCATCGTCTACGACGCCGTGGCGGCATGCGACGGTTCGATCTCGGCCGAGCACGGCATCGGCGCGCTCAAGCGAGACGAGCTGCGCGAGCGCAAGTCGCCGGTCGCGCTGGCGATGATGAAGGCGATCAAGCAGGCACTCGACCCCAAAGGCACGCTCAACCCCGGGCGCGTGCTGTAGCCTCGGGCGGGCTGCCGCGCGCTAGCGGTTCACGCGCACACGTTCGACGTTGAGGCCGTCGGACAGTCCGAACTCGAAATGCCCGCCTGCCGGCAGTGCCGCGGTGGGCAGCGTCGCGCTGCCCCCTTGCACGTCGAGCGCGATCACCGTGCGCGCAGGCGCCACGTGCGTGACCGTCAGGTACGGGTGACGCGTGGCGTCCCAGTGCACGGTCAGCGCGCCGGCTTGTTCGCTCACCTGCACCGTCGGCGCAGCGGCTGCGGTGGCGGCGAGCGGTCGCGTGCGGGCGGTGCGCTGATGCATCAGGCGGCCATCGCGCAAGACCTCGATGCGCTCGATCGCGCCCGGATGCGCGATCGTGAAGCCGAAGCGCTGGCGATCGCTCTGGTGATCGAGTTCGCGGCTCGCAAATCGCTGTTCGATCACCGTGCCCGCTTGCGTGGTGATGCGCAGCAGGTACGGCCCGGCGTCGGGCGTGCGCGGCGTGCCCACAGTGGTCTTGATCGGATTCAGGTGCAGCCCTTGCGCATCGACCTCGCCGCTGACCACCAGCAGGTCCTGCGTCGCGGCGCCGGCCGCGGCGGCCTGCGCACGCTCGGCGTCCGCGCTCAGCGTGCGGTCCGACGGCGTCAGGAACACCTGCATCAGGCGGTAGTTGTAGTCGGAGAACCAGTTGCCGGCGCAATAGCTCATCACGTCGTGCACGCTGCTCGGCGTGGGGTCGATGAAACGATTGGCTGCAGCATCAAAGCCCCAGATGAAGCGGTTGCCCGCGCCCATCGCCGCATTGGCGTACGGATAGTTCGGGTCGGGGCCGGAAGGATCGCCGCACGGCGCGTGAAGAAGGCTCAGGTTGTGTCCGATCTCGTGCACCATCGTCTCGCGCACGGCGGTCGGGTTGCTCGGCACGTCGAAGCCGACGGCCGCGTTGCCCGGCCGATAGCCGACGCCGGCCAAACCGGAGGTTCGCTTGGGGATGAAGCCGAAGTACAGCGTGCGCGACGATGCATTCTCGAGCAGGTGCAGGTCGTCGACCTCGCCGAGGATGCGGCTGAACGCGGTGCTCCACTCGTCGGCCGTGGTGGGCAGTGTGGTCACCAGCGCCGACACCATCGGCGCGTGGTCCGTTTGCGTGATCTGGCCCGCCGGCAAGCGCGCGCGCAGATAGGCTTCGGAGCCGGCCACCACCTGGCCGAGCGTGCTGGCGATCTGCACCGGCACCGTGACCACCTGCAGTGCGACGCTGCCACCCACGCGCGGCGTGACGGTCAATGCGTTGCTGGCCGACGGCGTGAACAGCGCGGTGACGCGCATGCCCGAGCGCACCAGCTCCGCGGGGATGGTCGCGCTGTAGCTGTCGGCGAAGCTCGGCCGCGTGGGCGCGGTGCTGGGTAAGCCGGCGCTCGGCGCGTTCAGCGGCAGCTCGCCCAACAGCGCACCGCCGGCGTCTTGCACCCGCACGACGCCGCTCGGCTTGGTGGCCGGCGAGGCCGCAGCCACCACGTTGACCTTGACCAGCGCCGCGCGATTGGCCACCAGCACGAGCTCGGCATCGCTGCTGGCGAACACCATCGATTGCGCGAAGTCGATGCCGACGATCGAGTGGTCGCCCTGTGGCGCAGGCGATGGCGCAGGCGCCGGTGATGGGGCCGGCGAAGGCGCCGGTGCTGGAGCCGGCACAGGTGCCGCGCCGCTCGACGGCGCAGGCGCCGGAGAGTCCGAGCCGCCGCCGCAGGCGATCAGCGCCGAGGCTGCGGCGGCGGCGAACAGTGCTTGCAGCGAAGATCTCATACGCGATGGTGGGTGGCTGCGCAGGTACGTTTCGCGGCCGCCCGGGCCGCAGGCCGCCGCACAGCGAACGCTATCGCTTCACCGCCGTCCAGGCTGCGCGGCCCGGGTAACGAGTGTGTCGATTGCGCAAGCGGCGTGGCGGGTCGCCGCCCCGCTGCGCCGGGGTTCACATGCCGCGAGCGTGACCTGGCACCGCAGCCCCGCCGCTCACTGCAGCGGGCCGTCCAACGCGCGCGGCAGCGGCATCGCGATGATCTCGATGCCCTCGTCGACCAGCTCGTCGCGCTGCTGGGCACTCACCTGGCCGCGGATGCCGCGCTCGGGTGTCTCGCCGTAGTGGATGCGGCGGGCCTCTTCGGCGAAACGCTCGCCCACGTCCTCGGTGTGGGCCAGCACGTGGCGCACCGCCTTCAGCCACATCGCCTGCAGCTCGCCGGCTTGCGGATCGGCGGCAGCAGGCACCGTGGCGACGGCGCGCTCGCTTGGCACCCCCTCGCGCGCGCCCGAGAGATTGAGCCGCGGCGCGCTGGGCAGCCGCGTGATCACGCTGTCGGCGCACAACGGGCACTGCAGCGCGCCACCGCCGTTCTGCTCCATGAACTCCTCGTCCGAGGCGAACCAGCCCTCGAAGCCGTGGCCGTTGGAGCAACGCAGGTTGAGCACTTTCATGACGGACGCATTATGACCAGCCCGCTGCCCGCACGGCCGCTCCTCACACCTCTACGGCGCCGCGAACCATTGCAAAGGCCACGCGCCGCTGCGCCACTTTTGCAGCCACATCAGTGCGATCAGCGTCTTGGCGTCGGTGAGGTCGCCGCGCGCCGCGGCGGCGTCGAGCTCGGCCTCGGTCATCAACGCGAGGTCGATCAGCTCGCCGTCGTCGAGCGCGCGCGCGCCCGCCGTGAGCTCGCGCGCGAACACGATGTGGATCACCTCGGTCGAGTAACCGATCGCGTTGTGCAGCACGCCGGCCACCGCCCACTGGCGCGCGCGATAGCCGGTCTCCTCGGCCAGTTCGCGTTGCGCGCATTGCAGCGGCGGCTCGCCGCCGTCGAGCTTGCCGGCCGGAAACTCGAGCATCACGCGCCCGACGGGATAGCGGTACTGGAGCTCCATCACCAGGCGCCCGTCGTCGAGCACCGGCACCACGGTCACCGCACCGGGATGCACGACGTATTCGCGCGTTGCATGCGCACCGCCCGGCAGCGCGACGATGTCGCGCCGCACGTCGAGCAGGACACCCTTGAACACCTGCTCGCCGCTGACGAACGACTCGAGCTGGTGCGCCGGTGCGGCCTGTGGATCGGGCGCCACCGCGCCCGCTTTGTGTGTCGGCGGCGCTGCGCTCAACTGGTGAGCGCCTTCAGGATCGCGTCGCGGCACATCGCCATCAGGCCGCCGGGCAGCAGCCCGAGCACCAGCACCGCCGCCCCGTTGACGGCCAGCAAGGCGCTGACTCCGGTGCCGCTTTGAATCACCGGCATGCCAGCGGCCGGTGGGTCGAAGTACATCACCTTGACGACACGCAGGTAGTAGAACGAGCCGATCAGCGACATCATCACCGCGAACACCGCCAGCGCGATGTAGGGCACCGCAGCGGTGGTGACCAGCGCCTGCAGGATCGACAGCTTCGCGTAGAAGCCCACCAGCGGCGGCACGCCGGCCAGCGAGAACATCAACAGCGTCATCACGCCGGCCATCCACGGCGCGCGCTGGCCGAGCCCGGAGAGGTCGCTGATCTCCTCGCTCTCGAAGCCCTGGCGCGACAACAGCATGATGACGCCGAAGGTGCCCATCGCCGTCAGCACGTAGGTGACGATGTAGAACATCGACGAGCTGTAGGCATTGGCCGCCGACAGCGTGTTGGCGCCGATCACCGTGGGCGTGAGGCCCAGCAGCATGAAGCCCATCTGGCCGATCGTCGAATACGCCAGCATGCGCTTCAGGTTGGTCTGCGCGATGGCGGCCAGGTTGCCGAGCACCAGCGAGGCGATCGACAACACCACCAGCATCTGCTGCCACTCGGGCGCCAGGCCGCTCAGGCCCTCGACCAGCAGCCGGATCGTGATCGCGAATGCGGCGAACTCGGGCGCGCCGCCGATCATCAGCGTCACCGCCGTCGGCGCGCCGTGGTAGACGTCGGGAATCCACATGTGGAACGGCACCACGCCGAGCTTGAACGCCAGACCCGCGACGACGAACACCAGGCCGAAGCTCAGCACCTCCTTGTTGATGCGGCCGCTGTTGATGGCGGTGAAGGCATCGGGAATCGTCAGCGTGCCGGTGGCGCCGTACATCATCGACAAGCCGTACAGCAGGAAGCCGCTGGCCAGCGCGCCGAGCACGAAGTACTTCATCGCCGCCTCGGTGGCCATCGGATGGTCGCGACGCAGCGCGGTCAGCGCGTAGAGCGACAGGCTCATCAGCTCCAGGCCCAGGTAGATCATCAGGAAGTTGTTGGCCTCGGTCATCACCGAAATGCCCAGCAGCACGAACATCGCCAGCGTGAAGAACTCGCCCTTGAGCATGTCACGCGAGGCCACGTACGGCTGCGCATAGGCCATGGTGAAGATCATCGCCACCGTGGCGAAGAACGCCAGCGCATGGCCCATCGCGTCGCTGACCACCATGTCTTGCATGCCGTAGGGCGCGCTGTCCTGCAGCAGCCACGCGTGCAGCGCCGCCACCGCGACGAAACTGGCCTGCGTGAGCCAGTAGGTGACGCGCCGCCGTGGATCGGTGACGAACAGGTCGACCACGGCCACCACGCAGGCCATCGTGAGCAGCACGATTTCGGGGACGATCACGCTCCAGTTCATCGCGTTTCAGTGCCTCAGGGAATCTTGGGCTGCGCCACGTGCTTGATCAGTTCGCCCACCGACACGTTCATCACATCGGTGATCGGCTTGGGATACACGCCCATCCACAACACGGCGATGGCCAGCATCGACAGCACCGCCATCTCACGCGCGTCGAGATCGGCGAGCGCCTTGACCTTTGCATTGGCCACATCGCCGAAATACACGCGCTTGACCATCCACAGCGTGTAGCCGGCGCCGAACACCAGCGTGGTGGCGGCCAGCGCGGCGAGCCAGAAACTGGTCTTCACCGTGCCGAGGATCACCATCCACTCGCCGACGAAGCCGCTGGTGCCGGGCAGCCCGCAGTTGGCCATCGCGAACAGCACCGCCAGCGTGGCGAACTTGGGCATCGTGTTGACCACGCCGCCGTAGGCCGAGATCTCGCGCGAGTGCACACGGTCGTACAGCACGCCGATGCACAGGAACATCGCACCCGAGATGAAGCCGTGGCTGATCATCTGCACCAGGCCGCCGGAGACGCCGAGGTCGCTGAAGATGAAAAAGCCCAGCGTCACGAAACCCATGTGGGCGACCGACGAATACGCCACCAGCTTCTTCATGTCGTTTTGCACCAGCGCCACCAGGCCGATGTAGATCACCGCGATCAGCGACAGCGCGATGATGAACCAGGCCCACTCACGGCTGGCATCGGGCACGATCGGCAGCGAGAAGCGCAGGAAGCCGTAGGCGCCGAGCTTGAGCATGATCGCCGCCAGCACCACCGAGCCGCCGGTGGGCGCCTCGACGTGCGCGTCGGGCAGCCAGGTGTGCACCGGCCACATCGGCACCTTGACCGAGAACGCCGCCAGGAATGCGAAGAACAACCACGTCTGCGCGCCGTCACGCAAAGGCAGCTTGTGCCAGGTGAGGATGTCGAAGCTGCCGTTGCTCTTGTAGTACAGGTACATCAACGCCACCAGCATCAGCAGCGACCCGGCAAGCGTGAACAGGAAGAACTTGAACGCCGCATACACGCGCTTGGGGCCGCCCCAGACGCCGATGATGAGGTACATCGGGATCAGCGTGCCCTCGAAGAAGGTGTAGAACAGCACCCCGTCGAGCGCGCAGAACACGCCCACCATCAGGCCCGAAAGGATCAGGAACGCGCCCATGTACAACGCCACGCGTTCGGTGATGACCTGCCAGCCGGCCAGCACCACCATCACCGTCATGAACGCGGTCAGCGGCACGAACCACATCGAAATGCCGTCGATACCCAGGTGGTAGCGCACGTTGAAGCGCTCGATCCATGCCATGTTCTCTTCGAACTGCATGCTCGCGGTGTGGGTGTCGAAGCCGCTGATCATCGGCAGCGTCACCAGCAGCGACAGGATTGAGCCGATCAGCGCCACCCAGCGCACGGTGCCCGCGTTGCGGTCGTTGCCCAGCGCGAACAGCAGCACGCCGACGGCGATGGGCAACCAGATCGCGGCGCTCAAGAGACCCATTTGTTCTTCTCCACGTCCCGCGCGGCCAGTCGGCGCCGGGCCGCTCCCAAGCCGACTGCGCCCCCTCGGGGGGCAGCGAACGAAGTGAGCGTGGGGGTCAACATGTTCATCTTGACCAGAACGCCGACACCGCCGGCGCGAGGTTCGGCCAGATGCGCCAGGTCAGCAGGCCGATCACCCCGCCCAGCATGACCAGCGCGTACCAATAGAGGTGGCCGGTCTGCAGCAGGCGCGCCAGGCGCGCAAAGCTGTTCACCACGGCGGCCGAGCCATTGATGGCTACGCCGTCGATCAGGCCCATGTCGACGCCCTTCCACAGGCCGCGGCCAACGCCGCGCGCGGCTGGTGCAATCAGGTGCTCGTTGATCCAGTCCATGTAGTACTTGTTCTCGAGCAGTCGCACGATCGGGCTGAAGGTGCGCGCGATCGCCACCGGCAGCGACGGCTGTTTCAGATAGAACCACCAAGCAGTGGCCACACCGGCAGCGGCCAGCCAGAACGGCAACGACGTGAGAGCGTGCAGCGCCATCGCGCCGGCGCCGTGGAAGTTTTCGGCCAGCTCCTTCATCGCCGCGTGGCGCGATTCATCGACTGCGATCGAATCGGCGAAGAAGTCACCGAACAGCACGGGGCCGATCGTCATCGCGCCGATCACCACCGAGGGAATGGCCAGCGCCACCAGCGGGCCCGTCACCACCCAGGGTGACTCGTGCGGGTAGTGCGAGCCCTCGCCGTGATCGGCATGGTGATCGTGCTCGCCGGGGAACGGCTTGTGGTGGAAACGCTCCGCGCCATGGAACACCAGAAAGAACATGCGGAATGAATAGAACGCGGTGACGAACACGCCGGCGGTCACCGCGAACGCCGCGAAGCCCGCTCCGGGCAGCTGGCTGGCGTGCACTGCCTCGATGATCGAATCCTTGGAGTAGAAGCC
Organism: Burkholderiales bacterium; assembly: GCA_044445225.1. Lineage (GTDB taxonomy): Bacteria > Pseudomonadota > Gammaproteobacteria > Burkholderiales > Burkholderiaceae_C > JAEUPI01. Next base: position 7,156 of record JBIODO010000045.1, on the reverse strand, counting down.
GGCGAAGAACGGCGTGCCGATCAGCGCCAGCGAACCGAGCAGCGACGTGATCCAGGTGATGCGCATGTACTTGGCCAGGCCGCCCATGTTCCGGATGTCCTGGTCGTGATGCATGCCGATGATCACCGAGCCGGCGGCCAGGAACAGCAGCGCCTTGAAGAACGCATGCGTCATCAGGTGGAACACCGCCACCGAGTACGCCGAGGCACCGAGCGCCACCGTCATGTAGCCGAGCTGCGACAGCGTCGAGTAGGCGACGACGCGCTTGATGTCGTTCTGCACGACGCCGAGAAAGCCCATGAAGAGCGCCGTGATCGCGCCGATCACCAGCACCACGCTGAGCGCGGTGTCGGAGAGCTCGAACAGCGGCGACATGCGCGCCACCATGAAGATGCCCGCGGTCACCATCGTCGCGGCATGGAACAGCGCCGAGATCGGCGTCGGGCCCTCCATCGAATCGGGCAGCCAAACGTGCAGCGGAAACTGCGCGCTCTTGCCCATCGCGCCGATGAACAAGCAGATGCAGATCACGGTGATCAGCATCCACTCGGTGCCGGGAAACACCATCTTGGCCAGCTCGCCGCCTTTGGCGAAGGCCTCGGCATAACTCAGCGTGCCGGCATAGGTGGCGATCAAGCCGATGCCCAGGATGAAACCGAAGTCGCCGACGCGGTTGACGACGAACGCCTTCAGGCTGGCGAAGATCGCGGTCGGCCGCGTGTACCAGAAGCCGATCAGCAGGTAGCTCACCAGCCCGACCGCCTCCCAGCCGAAGAACAGCTGCAGGAAGTTGTTGCTCATCACGAGCATCAACATCGAGAACGTGAACAGCGAGATGTAGGCGAAGAAGCGCTGATAGCCCGGATCGTCTTCCATGTAGCCGATGGTGTAGATGTGCACCATCAGCGAGACGAAGCTGACCACCGCCATCATCATCGCGGTGAGGCCGTCGACCAGGAAGCCGATCTCCATCTTCAGGCCGCCGACCACCATCCACTCGTAGACCGTGGCGTTGAAACGCGCGCCATCGGCCACCACCAGCTTGAGCACGACCAACGACGCGAGGAACGACACCAGCACGCTGAAGATGGTGACGCGGTGCGCGCCTTTGCGGCCGACCTTGCCGCCGGCAAGGCCCGCGATCACGGCGCCCGCCAGCGGCGCGAGCGCGGCGACCAGCAGCAGATTCGGAGAGATCGTTGCCATGGCGCGTGCGTCAGCCCTTCAATGCATCGAGGTCTTCGACGTCGATGGTGGCGCGATTGCGAAACAGCACCACCAGGATCGCCAGGCCGATCGCCGACTCGGCCGCCGCCACCGTGAGGATGAAGAACACGAACACCTGGCCCTGCATGTCGCCCAGGTAGTGTGAGAAGGCCACGAAGTTGAGGTTGACCGCCAGCAGCATCAGCTCGATGGCCATCAGCAGCACGATCAGGTTGTGCCGGTTGAGGTAGATGCCCACCACCGACAGCGCGAACAGCAGGCCGCCGAGCGACAGGTAGTGGCCCAGCGTGATGACCCCGAGATTCATGCCTTGCTCCCTGCGGCGCCGCCGGCAGGCGCCTCGGGCGGGCGCGGCTCGATCACCGGCTTCATCTGCACGATGCGCAGGCGGTCGGCCTTGCGCGCCTTCATCTGGTCGGTGGGGTCGATGTAGCGGCTGTCCTTGCGGCGGCGCAGCGTCAGCGAGATCGCCGCGATGATGGCCACCAGCAACAGCACGGCGGCCACCTGCAGCGGATACAGGTAGCGTGTGTAGATCGCCACGCCGAGCAGCTTGGTGTTGCCGGCGACGGACGCCGCGTCGGCCATGGCCGGTGCGTTGCGCACGTCGAAGCCGCGGATCAGCACGAAGGCCATCTCCAGCGCGATCACCGCGCCCACCAGGCCCGCCAGCGGCAGGTGCTTCCAGAAGCCTTCGCGCAAGCGGTCGCTGTTCAAGTCGAGCATCATCACCACGAACAGGAACAACACCATCACCGCGCCCACGTAGACCAGCACCAGCGCGATGGCCAGGAACTCGGCGCGCAACAGCAGCCAGACGCAAGCTGCGTTGGCGAAGGCCAGCACCAGATACAGCGCCGCGTGCACAGTGCTGCGCGCGGTGATCACGCGCGCGCCGGCAAACAGCAGCACTGCCGAGAACAGGTAGAAGAGTGCGCTGGTGATGGTCATGGCTTGTTGTTTTGCGAAGGCACCGCTGCAGCGTCAGCGGTACCTGGCATCGGCCGCCCGGGCGGCTTCGATTTCCTTCTCGTAGCGGTCACCGACCGCCAGCAGCATGTCTTTGGTGAAATAGAGGTCGCCGCGCTTCTCGCCGTGGTATTCGAAGATGTGGGTCTCGACGATCGAGTCGACCGGGCAACTCTCTTCGCAGAAGCCGCAGAAGATGCACTTGGTGAGGTCGATGTCGTAGCGCGTGGTGCGGCGCGTGCCGTCGGCGCGCACGTCGCTCTCGATGGTGATGGCCATGGCCGGGCACACCGCTTCGCACAGCTTGCAGGCAATGCAGCGCTCCTCGCCGTTCTCGTAGCGGCGCAACGCGTGCAAACCGCGAAAGCGCGGCGACAGCGGCGTCTTTTCCTCCGGGAACTGGATCGTGATCTTCTTTTGCAGGAAGTGCCGCCCGGTGAGCTTCATGCCCTTGAGCAGCTCCAGCAGCATGAAGCTGGAGAAGAAGTCCTTGATCGGGGTCGCAGCAGCCATGACGGTCTATTTCCAGATGTTGAACGGCGTCTGCATCCACAGGCCCACCACCACCAGCCACACCAGCGTGACCGGGATGAAGATCTTCCAGCCCAGCCGCATGATCTGGTCGTAGCGGAAGCGCGGGAACGTGGCGCGTACCCACAGGAACACGGTGACGACGGCAAACGTCTTGCCGAACAGCCACAGCCAATCCCAGAACCACATCGAGCTGACGACCCACGCGGGTGTGTCCATGCCCAGCAGCGCAAAGCCGATCGGCGCCGTCCAGCCGCCGAGGAACATCGTGGTCGCCAGCACCGAGACCAGCCACATGTTGGCGTACTCGGCGAGGAAGAACATCGCGAACGCCATGCCCGAGTACTCGATCATGTGGCCGGCTACGATCTCGGATTCGCCCTCGACCACGTCGAACGGATGGCGGTTGGTCTCGGCCAGGCCCGACACGAAATAGACGACGAAGATCGGCAGCAGCGGCAGCCAGTTCCACGACAGGAACGTGGCACCGTGGTCGGCAAACCAGCCGCGCGCCTGCCCCTGCACGATGTCGGTCATGTTGAGGCTGCCGCTGACCATCAGCACCACGACGAGGGCGAAACCCATCGCGATCTCGTAGCTGACCATCTGCGCCGACGCGCGCAACGCGCCGAGGAAGGCGTACTTCGAGTTCGACGCCCAGCCGGCGATGATGACGCCGTAGACCTCGAGCGAGGCGATCGCCATCAGGAACAACAGGCCCGCGTTGATGTTCGACACGGCGCGGTCGGGACCGAACGGCACCACCGCCCACGCCACCAGCGACGGCATGATCGTCATCACCGGAGCGAGGAAGAACAGGCCCTTGTTGGCGGCCGCCGGGCGGATGATCTCCTTGAAGATCAGCTTCACGGCGTCGGCAATCGGCTGCAACAAGCCGAGCGGCCCCACGCGGTTGGGGCCGGGCCGGATCTGCGACCAGCCGATGGCCTTGCGCTCCCACAGCGTCAGGTAGGCCACACAGCCCATCAGCGGTGCGACCAGCGCAATGATCTTGAACAGGTCCCATCCGACCAGCAACGCGGCGGCCCAGGCCTGGGCGCCGAACATCGAGATGCCGTAGTCGTTGAGCTGCGTCAGCATCGGCATGGCCCTCAAGCGGCAGCGACGTCAATGGCGCCGAACATCGAGCCCAGCGACGACGTGCTCGAATGCCCCGCCGCCACGCGCACGGCCGTGGGTGCCAGCGATGGATCTTCGCGCGCAGGCAACACCGCGCTGGCACCGTCTTGCGACACCCGCACTTGGGCGCCCGCCTGCAGGCCGAGCTGATTCCACAGCGAGGTCGACACGCCGACCTCGGGCGCCTGCGCATCGCGCGTGGACTGCAGCGCCGCGGCGCGGCGCACCAGCGCGTCGGTGCAGTAGATCGGCACGTCGGACACGCGCTCGAGGCCGCGCGATGCCGTGGGTTTGGCCGCGGCTCCCTGGGCCGGCGCATTGGACAGCCGCGTCGCCGCGTCGGTGGCCGACAGCGCTTCGTCGCGAACGGCTTCGGCGTCGTCGTGGTCGAAGCCGATCAAGCCCAGCAGGTTGCCCAGCACGCGCAGCACCTTCCAAGCCGGCCGCGCTTCGCCGAACGGCTTGACGACGCCGAGAAAACTTTGCACGGTGCCCTCTGCATTGACGAACGTGCCTGCGGTTTCCGAGAACGGCGCAATCGGCAGCAGCACGTCGGCGTTGTCGACCGCGGCATCGCGAAACGGCGTCATCGCCACCACCAGGCCAGAGCCTTGCAACGCCGCGCGCGCGGCCGCAGGGTCGGCGCCGTCGTGCGCGGGCTCCACGTTCAACAACAGCAGCGCCTTCATCGGTCGAGACAGCATCTGCCCTGCATGCAGGCCCGAGGGCCCCGGCAGCGCGCGCACCCACTGCGCGCCGACGCTGTTGGCAGCCTCGCCAAACACGCCGACGGCCGCGCCGCACTGCTGTCCGATCCAATGCGCGAGCGACAGCAGCATGCCGGCCTGCGGGTGCTGCATCGCCGCGTTGCCGAGCACGATGGCCTTGCGTTCACCCGACATCAATTGCGCCGCGATCGCACGCGCTGCATCGTTGGCCACGCCGGCAGCCGGCGCGGCGACGCCTTTGGCCTGCGCCACTACGCTGGCGACGTCGGCCAGCGCCTGCGCCCACGCGCTCGGCGCGGCGGTGATCTTGTGCGCCACCGGCATCGCCCAGTCGTCGTGCACTGCGTGCAGGCTCATCACCTGCCCGCCACGGCGCGCCGCCTGGCGAATGCGCAACGCAAACAGCGGATGGTCCTTGCGCAGGAACGAGCCGATCACGAACACGCGCTCGAGCGTCGACAATGCGGCGACGGCCAAGCCGAGCCAACGCGCTGCACCGTCCGGCGCGCGATTGCCGAAGTCGCTGTGGCGCAGCCGGTGATCGATGTTTTCGCTGCCCAGGCCCCGCGTCAGCTTGGTGAGAAGGTGCAGCTCTTCGAGCGTGCTGTGCGGCGAGCCGAGCGCACCGATGGCCGATGCGCCGTGCTCGGCTCGGATGCGCTTCAGGCCGTCGGCCACGTAGTTCAGCGCGACGTCCCACGTCACCGCCTGCCACTGGCCACCTTGCTTGATCATCGGGCTCTTCAGCCGCGAGGCGGCATTCAGCGCCTCGTAGCTGAAGCGGTCGCGGTCGGCGATCCAGCACTCGTTGACGGCATCGTTCTCCAGCGGCACCACGCGCATCACGCGGTCGGCCTTGACCTGCACCACCAGGTTGGCGCCGGTGGAGTCGTGCGGACTGATGCTCTTGCGGCGCGACAGCTCCCAAGTGCGTGCGCTGTAGCGAAACGGCTTGCTGGTGAGCGCGCCGACCGGACAGATGTCGATCATGTTGCCCGACAGCTCGGAGTCGACCGTCTTGCCGACGAAGGTGGTGATCTCGGAATGCTCACCGCGGTGCTGCATGCCGAATTCCATGATGCCGGCCATCTCTTGGCCGAAGCGCACGCAGCGGGTGCAGTGGATGCACCGGCTCATCTCTTCCATCGAGATCAGCGGCCCCACGTTCTTGTGGAAGACCACGCGCTTTTCTTCGGTGTAGCGCGAGGCCGAGCCGCCGTAGCCCACCGCCAGATCCTGCAGCTGGCATTCGCCGCCCTGGTCGCAGATCGGGCAATCGAGCGGGTGGTTGATGAGCAGGAACTCCATCACCGACTGCTGCGCCTTGATGGCCTTGTCGCTCTTGGTGCGAACGATCATGCCCTGCGTCACCGGCGTGGCGCAGGCCGGCATCGGCTTGGGCGCCTTCTCGATCTCGACCAGGCACATGCGGCAGTTGGCCGCGATGCTGAGCTTCTTGTGATAGCAGAAGTGCGGTACGTAGATGCCCGCCGCATCGGCCGCATGCATGACCATGCTGCCTTCGGCCACGCTGACCTTCTTGCCGTCGAGTTCGATTTCGACCATGGTGTTGTGGACGATCAGGCAGCGACCATTTCGGGCCTGGCGGCCGCGCGCTGCGCGCCCGGGCCCACCATGCAACGCTTGTGCTCGACGTGGAACGCGAACTCGTCGCGGAAGTGCTTGAGCATGCCGCGCACCGGCATCGCCGCCGCGTCGCCCAGCGCGCAGATCGTGCGGCCCATGATGTTGTCGGCTACCGAGTCGAGCAGTTTCAGGTCGTCGGGCCGGCCCTGCCCGTGCTCGATGCGATGCACCATGCGCCAGAGCCAGCCGGTGCCCTCGCGGCACGGCGTGCACTGGCCGCACGACTCGTGCATGTAGAAGTACGACAGCCGCAGCAACGCATCGACCATGCAACGCGTCTCGTCCATCACGATGACGGCGCCCGAACCCAGCATCGAGCCGGCCTTGGCGCAGGCGTCGTAGTCCATCGTCATGTCCATCATGATCGACGCCGGCAACACCGGCGCCGACGCGCCGCCCGGAATCACGGCCTTCAGCTTGCGGCCGCCACTGACACCGCCGGCGAGCTCGAGCAGCTTGGCGAACGGCGTGCCCATCGGGATCTCGTAGTTGCCGGGCAGCTCGACGTCACCCACCACCGAGAAGATCTTGGTGCCGCCGTTGTTGGGCTTGCCGATCGCCAGATACGCCTCACCGCTGTGGTTGATGATCCACGGCACGGCCGCGAAGGTCTCGGTGTTGTTGACGGTCGTGGGTTTGCCGTACAGGCCGTAGCTCGCCGGGAACGGTGGCTTGAAGCGCGGCTGGCCCTTCTTGCCCTCGAGCGACTCGAGCAGGCCGGTTTCCTCGCCGCAGATGTAGGCGCCGAAGCCGTGAAACGCGTGCAGCTGGAACTTGAAGCCGCTGCCGAGGATGTCGTCGCCAAGATAGCCGGCGTCGCGCGCCTCGCGCAGCGCCTCTTCGAAGCGATCGTAGATCTCGAAGATCTCGCCGTGGATGTAGTTGTAGCCCACCGTGGTGCCCATCGCGTAGGC
>JBIODO010000044.1:0-15476 GCA_044445225.1 Burkholderiales bacterium | reverse complement strand
CGCCAGCGACAGCTCGCCAGCGAATTCGTGTCGCGCCAGCCGTTGACCGTCGAGTTGCCCATCGGCCGCGAGGATGCCCAGCGCGATCGGCAGGTCGAAGCGTCCCGATTCCTTGGGCAGGTCAGCCGGCGCCAGGCTGACGGTGATGCGTTTGTTGTGCGGAAACGAGAAGCCGCTGTTGGTCAACGCCGCGCGCACCCGCTCGCGGGCTTCCTTGACCTCGGTATCGGCCAGTCCGACCAGCGTGAAGCTAGGCAGGCCGTTGGCCAGATGGACCTCGACCTGCACTTCCGGCGCGTCGAGCCCGTCGAGCGAGCGGCTGATCACCACCGCGAGCGTCATCGGCCGCGTCCTCCTCGGGAGTGATTCTGCCCGCGTGCGGCCATGGCGACTTGCGCACCACGAAAGTGCCTTCGAAGAGAAATCACTGCCGTGGTGCATTCAAAGGCCCCATCGACGCTGTCGCACGCTCCGACATGGCGCATATCGAGGTCGGCGCTCGTGGCATGGAAGCTGCAACAGGGGCCCGGGACCTCTGTCCTTCACATCAACCCCACACATAGGACCAGCCCATGACGCGTTCCACCACCCTTTCCCTCGTTGCGGCCTTTCTCGCACTGGGCTCGACACAGAGCTTTGCGCAGACCGAGCTCCCCGGCGACGTGTCGATGACCGCCAACGCCGGGCTGTTCACCGACTACCGCTTCCGTGGCATCTCGCAGACCAACAAGAATCCGGCGTTCCAGGGGGGCTTCGACTTCTCGCACAAGTCGGGCTTCTACCTCGGCAACTGGAACTCCAACGTCGACGCCGGCATGTACAACGGCGGCAACCTGGAGATGGACTTCTACGGTGGCTACAAGGGCGCGTTCGACGCATTCAGCTATGACGTCGGCGTGCTGTACTACTACTACCCGGGGTCCGGTGTGGCCGGCAGCACCAAGATCGACAACACCGAGCTCTACATTGCCGGTGGCTGGGGCCCGTTCTCGCTGAAGTACTCCTACGCGGCGAGTGACTTCTTCAGTGCCACCGACTCCAAGGGGGCGTACTACGTCGATGGGACGATCACCTACCCCTTCACCAAGGAGTTCTCGCTGATCGGCCACGTGGGCTACCAGGGCGGTCTGAAGAATGGCGCCCGGGTCACCGAGATCGGCGGCACCACGCCGCAAGACTCGATCACCGACTGGAAGCTCGGCGTCACCTACGACCTCAAGGGCTGGGTGCTGGGTGCCAGCTACATCGGCACCAACCGCGATCTGACCTTCGGCACTGCCTCGCTGGAGAACCGCAACATCAGCGGCGACACGCTCGTGCTTTCCGTCAGCAAGTCGTTCTGAGTCCCAACCCAGGAGGAGAAGCGCCATGAAAATGGTGACCGCGATCGTCAAGCCATTCAAGCTCGATGAAGTGCGTGAAGCGCTGAGCGCGATCGGCGTCCAAGGCATCACCGTGACTGAAGTCAAGGGCTTCGGTCGGCAGAAGGGGCACACGGAGTTGTACCGCGGTGCCGAGTACGTGGTGGATTTCTTGCCCAAGGTGAAGATCGAGGCCGCAGTCGACGACGCCATCGTCGAGCGCGTGATCGAGGCCGTCGAGGCCTCCGCACGCACCGGCAAGATCGGTGACGGCAAGATCTTCGTCACGTCACTCGAGCAAGTGGTCCGCATCCGCACCGGTGAAACCGGCAAAGACGCGCTCTGATCCGCATCCACTTCAAACCGAAGACCCAATATGAGAAAGCTCATTGCTTCCTTCGCCCTCGGCCTCGCGCTGCTGGGCTTTGCCGGCGTCGCGTCGGCTCAATCGACGGCGGCCTCAGCGCCCGCGGCGGCCGCCGCGCCGGCCGCCGCGGACGCGGCGTCGGCACCCGCGGCTGCGGCCTCGGCCCCAACCGTGAACAAGGGCGACACCGCCTGGATGCTGGTGTCCACCGCGCTCGTCATCATGATGAGCATCCCGGGCCTCGCGCTGTTCTATGGCGGCCTGGTGCGCAGCAAGAACATGCTGTCGATGCTGATGCAGGTGATGGTGACGTTCTCGTTGATCGTCGTGATCTGGTGCATCTACGGCTACAGCCTGGCGTTCAGCGAAGGCAACCAGTTCTTCGGCGGCTTCGATCGCCTGTTCCTGAAGGGCTTGTTCGACCCGGTGAAGGGCGAGTTCACGCCGGGCGCCACCTTCAGCAAGGGCGTGGCGATTCCCGAGTTGGTGTACGTCGCTTTCCAGGCCACCTTCGCGGCGATCACCTGCTGCCTGATCGTCGGTGCCTTTGCCGAGCGCATGAAGTTCAGCGCAGTGCTGCTGTTCATGACGCTGTGGTTTACGTTCTCTTACGCGCCGATCGCGCACATGGTGTGGTACTGGCCCGGCCCCGACGCCTACACGGCCAAGGAAGTGGTCGACGCCACCAACCTGAAGGGCGGCATGATCTGGCAATGGGGCGCGCTGGACTTCGCCGGCGGCACGGTGGTGCACATCAACTCGGCGGTGGCGGGCCTGGTCGGCGCCTTCTTGATCGGCAAGCGCGTGGGCTACGGCAAAGAGGCGATGGCGCCGCACAACCTGCCGCTGACGATGGTCGGTGCAGCGCTGTTGTGGGTGGGCTGGTTCGGCTTCAATGCCGGCTCGGCGCTCGAAGCCAACGGCACCGCAGCGCTGGCCTTCATGAACACCTTCAGCGCCACCGCCATGGCGGTGCTAGCGTGGAGCCTCGGCGAAACGCTGATGCGCGGCAAGGCCTCGATGCTCGGTGCGGCATCGGGTGCGGTGGCCGGCTTGGTGGCGATCACGCCGGCGGCGGGTAACGTCGGCCTGATGGGCGCACTGGTGGTCGGTGCCGTCGCCGGCTTCGCCTGCCTGTGGGGCGTCAACGGCCTGAAGAAGCTGCTGGGTGCCGACGACGCGCTCGACGTGTTCGGCGTGCACGGTGTCGGCGGCATCGTCGGCGCGCTGCTGACCGGCGTGTTCAATTCGCCTGCGCTGGGCGGCCCGAGCTTCGTCGGGGACTGGGTCACCGGCGAGTTGGTCAAACCCGAGAACTACTCGATCGCGTCGCAGGTGTGGATACAGCTCAAAGCGATCGTCGTCACCATTGTGTGGTCGGGTGTGGTGGCCTTCATCGCCTACAAGATCGTCGACCTTGTGGTCGGTCTGCGGGTGAGCGAGGAGGAAGAGCGCGAGGGCTTGGACATCTCGGCGCACGGCGAAACCGCGTACAGCAAGTAGTTTCGTCACCGTCGGACGATAGCGAGCTTGGGGCCGCCGCGAGGCGGCCCTTTTTTCTGGCCGGCGCGCCCGCGGTCGTGAGCGCGCGATGGCGGGTGCACGCCCCGGCCCCGGTGCCGATGCGCGGGCCGGCGCGCCCTAGAATTGGCGCCGCCCACCCTCATTTGAACGTGTCATGGTTCCGCACCTCGTCACCGCGCTCACCGGCCCGATCAACGAGCTCGAGCAGCGCGTGCTGGAGTCGATGCCGGCCATCGAGCGCTGGTTCCGGCTCGAATGGATGGAGCACACGCCGCCGTTCTACTGTTCGGTGGACATCCGCAACGCCGGCTTCAAGCTGGCGCCGGTGGACACCAATCTGTTCCCCGGCGGCTTCAACAACCTGACGCCCGAGATGCTGCCGCTGGCGGTGCAGGCGGCGATGGCAGCGATCGAGAAGATCTGCCCCGAGGCCAAGAACCTGCTCTTGATTCCCGGCAACCACACGCGCAACACGTTCTACCTGATGAGCCTGCAGCGGCTGGTGCGCGTGTTCCACCAGGCCGGCCTCAACGTGCGGCTGGGCACCCTCGACCCCGACGTCAAGGCCCCGGCCAAGCTGGCGTTGCCCGATGGCGGCGAGCTGACGCTCGAACCGCTGCAGCGCGTGCGCGGCCGGCTCGGTTTGAAGGACTTCGATCCCTGCACGATCCTGCTCAACAACGACCTGTCGTCGGGCGTGCCGCGCGTGTTGCAGAACCTGCACGAGCAATACCTGCTGCCGCCATTGCACGCCGGCTGGTCGGTGCGGCGCAAGAGCCGCCACTTCGACAGCTACGAGGAGGTGGCCAAGAAGTTTGCCAAGCTGCTGGGCATGGATCCGTGGCTGATCAACCCGATGCACCTGCACTGTGGACAGGTCGATTTCGAGGCCAGCGAAGGCCTGGATTGCGTGCGCGGCAACGTCGAGGCGTTGCTCACCAAGATCCGCCGCAAGTACAAGGAATACGGCATCAACGAAAAACCGTTCGTCGTGGTCAAGGCCGACAACGGCACCTTCGGCATGGGCATCATGACCGTGCGCGACATCAAGGATCTCGACGACGTCAACCGCCGCACGCGCAGCAAGATGAGCGTGGCCCAGGAGGGCCTGCCGATCACCGAGGTGATCATCCAGGAGGGTGTGCCCACCTACGAACGCATGAACGACGCCGTGGCCGAGCCGGTGGTCTACATGATCGACCGCTACGTGGTGGGCGGCTTCTACCGCGTGCATGCAGAACGCGGCATCGACGAGAACCTCAATGCGCCGGGGTCGAGCTTCGTGCCGCTGGCTTTCGCCGAGAGCCACCACCTGCCGCGCCTGGGCGAAAAACCCGGCGTCAGCGCGCCCAATCGCTTCTACATGTACGGCGTGGTGGGCCGCCTGGCGATGCTGGCCGCCAGCTACGAGCTGGAAGCCACCGACCCCGAGGCCGAAGCCGAGGGTTGAGCAACCCCGCGGGCTCGTGGGGTGGCTGTCCTCGGCAAAAAGAGCCGGGCGCACAATAGCCGCTTCGTCTCGAAGGCCCGCGCTCGAAACGGGCCCCGCGCTTGAGCAAGGCTTCCCCTAAACGCAGCCCCGGTGCCGTCGCCGCCCTGACGTTGTCAGCGCTCGGCGTCGTCTACGGCGACATCGGCACCAGCCCGCTGTACACCCTGAAATTGGTGTTCGAGGGCGGCCACGTGCCGGTGACCGCCGACAACGTGCTGGGCGTGTTGTCGTTGATCTTCTGGACGATGACCATCATCGTCTCGGTCAAGTACGTACTGCTGGTGCTGCGCGCCGACAACCACGGCGAAGGCGGCTTGATCGCGATGCTCGCGTTGGCCACCACGGCGGTGAGGCGCCGGCCGTCGCTGCGCCGCACGCTGATGATCGTGGGCCTGTTCGGCACCGCGATCTTCTACGGCGACGGCGTCATCACGCCGGCCATCACCGTGCTCGGCGCGGTCGAGGGCCTGGGCGTCATCGCGCCGGGGCTGCACGACTGGGTGGTGCCTTTGGCGCTGGCGGTGATCGTGGTGCTGTTCGCGCTGCAGCGGCTGGGCACCGGCAGCATCGGCAAGGCGTTCGGGCCGATCACGCTGGCGTGGTTCATTGTGCTGACCTTGCTCGGGCTGCCGCACATCGCGGCCAGGCCCGAGGTGCTGCAGGCGCTCAACCCGATGATGGCAGTGGGCTTCTTCGCACAGCACAAGCTCGTTGCCTTCTTGATGCTCGGTGCGGTGGTGCTGTGCGTCACCGGCGGCGAGGCGCTGTACGCCGACATGGGCCACTTCGGCAGGCTGCCGATTCGCATCGCCTGGTACGGCCTGGTGATGCCCTCGCTGGTGGTCAACTACTTCGGCCAGGGCGCGCTTCTGCTGGTCGAGCCCAGCGCGGTGGTCAACCCGTTCTACCTGATGGCACCACCGTGGGCGCAGGTGCCCTTGCTGTTGCTGGCCACGCTGGCTGCGGTGATCGCCTCGCAGGCGTTGATCTCGGCGGCCTTTTCGGTCACCAAGCAGGCCATTCAGCTCGGCTTGCTGCCGCGCATGCAGATCCGCCACACCTCGGTGCGCGACACCGGACAGATCTACGTGCCGTTCGTCAACTGGGGTCTGTTCGTCTTCATCGTGCTGGCGGTGGTGATGTTCAAGTCGTCGGCCGCGCTGGGCTCGGCCTATGGCATCGCGGTGACGCTGGACATGACGATCACCACCGTGATGACCTTCTTCGTCATCCGCTACGGCTGGAAGTATCCGCTGGTGCTGTGCCTGCTGGCCACCGGCTTCTTCTTTCTGGTCGACGTCACGTTCTTCCTGTCCAACATGCTCAAGCTGCTGGCCGGCGGCTGGTTTCCGATCGTCATCGGCATCGGCATGTTCACGTTGATGCTGACCTGGAAGCAGGGCCGCAAGCTGGTCAGCGATCGCCTGCGCGACGATGCCATCGAGCTGCACGGCTTCCTCGACGCGGTGTTCGTCAGCCCACCCACGCGGGTGCCGGGCACTGCCGTGTTCCTGGTGGCCGAAGCGGGGCTGACACCCAACGCGCTGATGCACAACCTCAAGCACAACAAGGTGCTGCACGAACACAACGTGTTCGTCACCGTCAAGCACCACGAGGTGCCGTGGATCGGCTTCGACCACCGGCTCAGCGTCGAGGCGCTCGGCCACGCCTGTTGGCAGGTGACGCTGAATTTCGGCTTCAAGAACGACCCCGATGTGCCCGAAGCGCTCGAACTGCTGGCCGACCGCGGCATTCCGCTGCCCGAGATGGACACCAGCTATTTCTTGAGCCGCGACATCGTGATGCCATCGTTCGGCAAGGGCATGGCGCTGTGGCGCGAGAAGCTGTTCGCCAGCATGCACCGCAACGCCGCCGCCGCCGCTGACTTCTTGAACCTGCCCAACAACCGCGTCGTCGAACTCGGTGCGAAGGTCGAGATCTGAGCTCACGTGCGGGGCGCCGGTGAAGGAGAAGCGACACTGCGGCATCGTGGGAGTCCTCGCGGCAGGGGTGCCTGCGGCATTGCACTAGGATCGCCGCCATGAGCCTGCTCTTCGTGGCCGACCCGCTGGAGGCCTTCAAGACCTACAAGGACACAACCTTCGCGATGATGCGCGAGGCCGCTCGCCGCGGGCACGAGCTGTGGGCCTGCGAGCCCGCCGATCTCGTCTGGCGCCGTGGCGGGCGCGTTGTGGCGCGACGGGCGCGCGCCATCACGCTCACCGGCGACGACCAACGCTGGTTCGAGGTGGTGGCCGAGGGCGAGATGGCGCTGGCCGACGCGCGCGCGGTGCTGATGCGCAAGGACCCGCCGTTCGACAGCGAGTATTTCTACGCCACGCATCTACTGCAACAGGCCGAGCGCGAGGGTGCGTGTGTGTTCAACAAGCCGGCGGCGCTGCGCGACCATCCCGAGAAGCTGGCGATCCTGGAGTTTCCGCAGTGGATCCCCCCGACGCTGGTCACGCGCAGCGAGCAGGCGGTGCGTGCGTTCCACGCCGAGCACGGCGAAATCATCCTCAAGCCGCTCGACGGCATGGGGGGCACGGGCATCTTCCGCGTCGGCGTCGACGGCATGAACCTCGGCGCCATCGTCGAGACGCTGAGTGGCCACGGCGCGACCACGGTGATGGTGCAGCGTTTCTTGCCCGAGATCGTGCATGGCGACAAGCGCATCCTGGTGATCGATGGCGAGCCGGTGCCGTTTTGCCTGGCACGCATCCCCCAGGGCGGCGAGGTGCGCGGCAACCTGGCCGTCGGTGGCAAAGGCGTGGCGCAGCCGCTCACCGCGCGCGACGAGGAGATCGCGCGTGCGCTGGGCGCGGTGTTGCGCACACGAGGATTGCTGCTGGTGGGGCTCGACGTCATCGGCGACAGCCTCACCGAGATCAACGTCACCAGCCCCACGTGCTTTCAGGAGATCACGCAGCAGACCGGGTTCGACGTCGCCCGCATGTTCATCGACGCGTTCGAGCGTGTGCTGGCGTCGTGACGCAGTCGAGCGCGTCGACGCCGCAGGCGTGGCATGACGAGGCATTCAAGGCCACGCTGGAGTCCGTGCTGTACACGCAACGGCTGGCGCTGGAGCCGCTCACTGCGGCGCACGCCGAGGAGTTGTTGACACCGTTAGCCGACCCGCGCCTGTACACCCACGTGCCGCAGGACCCTCCGGTGTCGCTGGCCGCGTTGCGCGAGCGCTTTGTCTTTCTGAGCACACGCCGCTCGCCGGTGGGCGACCAACTGTGGTTGAACTGGGTGCTGCGCGACCGGCACGACGGTCAGTGCCGCGGCCGCGTGCAGGCCACCGTCACCAACGACGCACGGGCCTGGGTCGCGTACGAGGTGTTTCCTCAGTACTGGGGCCACGGCCTGGCCACCGAAGCCTGCCGCTGCATGATCGAGTGGTTGATCGGCACGCTCGGCGTGCGGCAGTTCGCGGCCGAAGTCGATTCGCAGAACAGCGCCTCCTTGCGCCTGCTCGAGCGGCTGGGCTTTGAGCGCGTGTCGTTGCATGAGGCGGCCGACGAATTCAAGGGCCGGGTCAGCGACGAGTGGACGCTGCGCCTGGATGCCGAGTGGGTCGTGCGTGATCGCGCGCGGTCGCCGCTGCCCGCCAGCACACCGGCGGCGGGCGCTCGGTGACGCAACACATCCCGCGCCGCGCGCTGGTGCTGCTGGCGATCCTCACGCTGGTGTGGGGCACCAACTGGCCGCTGTTCCCGCTGGCCACGCGCGAGGTCTCGGTGTGGACCTTTCGCGCGGTGTCGGTGTTCGTGGCCGGTGTCGCGCTGCTGCTGGCCGCGCGGTTGCGCGGCCAGTCGCTCGTCATTGCGCGGCACCATTGGCGCACGATCGTCGTCGCGACCTTCTTCTACCTGGTGGTGTGGAACATCGCCAGCACCTATTCGGCGCTGCTGATCCCGTCGGGCCAGTCGGCGGTGCTGGGCTTCACCATGCCGTTGTGGTCGGCGTTGATCGCCTGGGCCGTGCTCGGCGAGCGCCTGACCGCGCGGCTGCTGCTGGCCATTGCATTGGGCGCGGCTGCGGTGGCGCTGCTGATGTGGAAGAGCTTTGCTGCCTACGCGCAGGCGCCGCTGGGTTTGGCGCTGGGCCTGTTGGCGGGCGTCGGCTGGGCCGTCGGCACGCTGATCCTGCAGCGCGGCCGCGTCGACGTGCCGGCGATCGTGCTCACCGGCTGGCAACTGTTGCTCACCGCCGTGCCCACCACGATCGGCGCCCTGCTGTTCGGCGATCACCAGTGGTTCGTGCCGTCGTGGCCGTCGATGCTGCTGATCGCCTACATCGCGTTGGTGCCGATGGCGATCGGCAACCTGTGCTGGTTCTCGATCGTCGGGCTGTTGCCCGGGCCGGTGGCGGGCCTGTCGTCGATCCTGGTGCCGGTGGTCGCGATGGTGGCTGGCGCCTTGATGCACGGCGAACCCCTGGGCCCGGTGCAGTGGCTGGCCATGGCATGCAGCGTCGCGGCGCTGTCGCTGGCCCTGGTCAGGCGGGCTGCCCGTGCGCCAACGGTGGAGGTCTAGGATCCGTCGCGCGCGCCGCGGCTGCGCAGCCAGCCGTCGGGCGATGCCGCCGACGGGTGCATGCGGCTGACGATCAGGCCGCCTTGCAGGTACAGCGCGTTGAGCAGGCGCATCGCGCGCTCGCGGTCCAGACCCGGCCACCCCGCCATCTGGCGCAGGTTGCAGGTGCGACGGCGCAGGCGGTCGACCGCCGCGCCGAGGATGCTGGGGATCTCGAGCCCGCGCAGGCTCACGCCCGGGGCGACACGGTAGGCAGCGGTGCCGTCGATCTCGGGCAGCAGACGATCGCGCGCACCGCGCAGCGCCATCTCCCACAACAGCGGCGACAGCGGCGAGTACATCTGGAACTCGCCGACCAGCGAGGCATCCCGATGGCCCGGCGCGCGCAGCATCGCCGGCTCGACCTGCATCACCTGCAGCTCGTTGAGCCGGCTGCCCAGGAACTGCGGCATCGACACCGGGCAGTGCACCAGCCGCTCGGCTGGAAACAGCGTCAGCGGCACCACCCGATCGGTCCACTGCAAGTTGACCGTCAGCGGATAGCCGTGGCGCAGGCACGCCGCCAGCACGTCGAGCAGTTCGCTTTGCTGGCCATTGCGCTCGAAGCGTTCTAAGTCCTGCATCAGCGACGGGCTGAGCGAACTCAGGCGTGTCGAGGTGGCATCGGCGCTGCCCACGCGCACCAGATCGTCCAGGTAGCGCTGAAAGGCGCTCACCCGCATCAAATCGGGCTCGCCAAGGGGTAGTGTCGACTGGAACATCAGAGTTGGATCTGGATGTTACAGCCCCGGCGCAATCATGCCTCCCCGAGTTGGAGGGGCGCCTTACGAAGCGCGTCGCGCGCGCGCTCGAAGGCGCGCCAGAAGCGTGCGTCCTGGGCGCTCGCGAAGTTCACTCGCATCAACGTGCTCGATCGCGATGGCACATGGAACAGGCGGCCCGGTGCGACCAGCCAGCCTTCGGAGGCCATGCGCACCGCCAGGGGTTCGGTGTCCACACCGGCATCGACCCAACCGAACAGCCCTTGCGGTTCAGCGGCCAGCCGGCACCCCGCCTCCTGCGCGAGGCGGACCACGCGGGTGCGCGCCGCCGCGAGGCGGGCTGACACCCGCTCGGCGTGGCGGCGCAGCAGCCCCTGGTCGAGGCACCAGGCCACCGCGCGTTCCAGCAGCGCTGGCGTGGTGAGTGAACTAAGCAACTTGGTGTCGACGATGCGATCGACCAGTGCCGGCGGTGCTGCCAGTGCACCGACTCGCCAGTTTGGGGCCAGGATCTTCGAGAATCCCGTCACGTAGATCGTGCGCCGCAGGCCGTCCAGCGCGGCGAGCCGCGGCGCGTGCGCCGGTGCCAGCCAGGCGTAGGTGTCGTCCTCCACCAGGATCAGGTCGTGCGCCTCGGCCAGTTGCAGCACCTGGTGCGCGGCGGCCAGTGACAGCGTTGCGCCGGTCGGGTTGTGCAGCACCGACACCGTCACGTACAGGCGGGGGCGGTGCGCCTGGATCAGCCGGTGCATCACCTCGAGATCGGGCCCCGCCGGGCCGCGCGGCACCGGCAACAGGTGCATGCCCATGCTGATGAGCCGCGCGTGCTCCACCGCCCAGCCAGGGTCGTCGACCAGCACCGCGTCGCCGGGCTTGAGCAGCGCGCGTGCCACGATGTCCAGCGCATGGGTGGCACCCACCGAGGTCACGATCTGCGCGCTGTTGCAATGGATGCCCAATTCGTTGGACAGGCGCCGCGCCAGCGCGTCGCGCAGCGCCGGGTCGCCGGCCGGCTCGCCATAACGCAACGCGTCGTCGGTGTTGGCTATGGCGCGGCGCAGCGCGCGTTGCAGCAGCGCGGGGTCGAGCCAGGTTTCGGGCAACGTGCCGAGACCGGGGCCAGGCAACGACGCGCGGGTGCGGAACATCGCGCGAATCAATGCCGCTGTGTCCACCGGCGCCGGCAACGCCAGATTGGGCTCGTGCGGCCGCGGTGCTGCGGGTGCCGCGGCCGACGGCCTCACGAAGAAGCCGCGTTGGCGGCGCGCCTCGATCAGCCCTTGCGCCTGCAGGCGGTCGTAGGCCGCCACCACGGTGCTCGGGCTCACGTCGTGCGTGCGCGCGCAGTCGCGCACCGACGGCAGCCGCGCGCCCGGCTGCAACTGCCGCCGGCCGATGCGCTGGGCGTAGTGCGCGGCGAGCCGTTCGCCGAGCGTGCCCTCGTGGCCGGCGGCGAGGGCCGCGCCGCCGGGATTCCCGCGCTGTATGGCTGTGTCCATCGATACAGATGAGCAATCTGTGCGGTGAAGTGTACTGAATCTGTACCGTTGATGTGCCTAGACTTCACCCGATGGACAGCGCCAGCGCGACGACCCGTGGCCCGCTCGTGACGCGCGCGTCGCACGCCGATGCCCGACTGCGCCGCGGTTATCTGCTGGGGTTGCTCGGCGTTGCGCTGTTCGCGCTGACCATCCCGATGACGCGGCTGGCCAGCGGAAGCACCGGCGCTCCGCAGCTGTCGCCGTGGTTCGTGGCGTTCGGCCGCGCCGCCTTTGCGGGTGTGCTGGCGGCGCTGTATTTGCTGGCGGTGCACGCGCCGCGGCCCGGTGCCGCACAGTGGCGCGCGCTCGCATTCACCGCCGCTGGCGTGGTGTTCGGCTTCCCGCTGTTCATGGGCCTGGCGGTGGTGCGCGTCGACGCCGTGCATGCGTCGGTGATCACCGGCATCCTGCCGCTGGTCACCGCCGCGCTCGGCGCGCGCCTGCTCAAGCAGCCGCAACGGCCGTTGTTCTGGGGGTTCGCGTGGGCCGGGCTGCTGCTGGTCGTCGCCTTTGCCTGGTGGCGCGGTGGCGCTGGTTTGCAATTGGCCGACGGATTGCTGGCGCTTGCGCTGCTGCTCGGCGCCATGGGGTATGTGTGGGGTGCCAGGCTCTCGGCCACGATGCGGCCCCAGCACGTGATCTCGTGGGTGCTGGTGCTCGCGCTGCCGATCACAGTGCCCGCGGCGTGGTTGACGCAGCCGGCGGCGCCGCTGCCCGCCGCACCGTGGCTGGGTTTTGTGTACGTGTCGCTGTTCTCGATGTGGCTCGGCTTCTTCGCGTGGTATCGCGCGCTGGCGCTGGGCGGCACCGTGCGCGTCAGCCAGGTGCAGCTGCTGCAGCCGTTCTTGTCGATCGTGGCCGCGGTGCCACTGCTCGGCGAATCGGTCGACGCCGCGACCTGGGTGTTCCTGCTCGCCGTGATGGGCGTGGTGTTCGCGTCGCGCCGCGCCGCGTCATCATCGGCCCCGAACCAAGGAAGTGAACCATGAGTGCCTGGCATCTGGCGCGCCGCAGCGCGCGCATGAACCCTTCGATCATTCGAGAGATCCTCAAGCTCACCGAGCGGCCGGGCGTGCGCTCGATGGCCGGCGGCTTGCCCTCGGCCGACACGTTTCCGGTGCAGGCGATTCGTGCGGCGTGCGACAAGGTCTTGCGCGACGCGCCCCGCGAGGCGCTGCAGTACGCCGCCAGCGAAGGCTACACGCCGCTGCGTGAGTGGGTGGCGCAGCATCTGGTGGCGCAGGGCCTTGCGGTCAAACCCGAGCAGGTGCTGATCACCACAGGGTCGCAGCAGGGCCTGGACCTCGCCGGCAAGGTGCTGATCGATGCCGGCGCGCCGGTGGCGGTGGAGACACCCACCTACCTCGGCGCGCTGCAGGCCTTCGCGCCGTACGAGCCGCACTTCGTGTCGCTCGACGGCGACGACGACGGCCCGCTGCCGGAATCGTTTCGCACGCTCGCCCAGCGTGCGCCGGGTGTCCGCTTCGCTTACCTGCTGCCCAACTTCCAGAACCCGACCGGCCGCGTGATCCCGCGCGCGCGCCGCGAGGCGCTGGTGCAGGCCGCGCGTGCGGCCGGCGTGCCGCTGGTTGAAGACAACCCGTATGGCGATCTGTGGTTCGACGAGGCGCCGCCGCCAGCGATGGCGTCGTGGTGGCCCGAAGGCAGCGTGTACCTCGGCTCGTTCTCCAAGGTGCTGACGCCGGGCTTTCGCCTGGGCTACATCGTGGCGCCCGCCGAGCTGATGCCCAAGCTGCTGCAGGCCAAGCAGGCATCGGACCTGCACACGCCGAGCTTCAACCAGCGCGTGGTGCACGAAGTCGTGCGCAACGGCTTTCTCGACCAGCACGTGCCGACGATCCGCGCGCGTTATCGCGCGCAGCGCGATGCGATGGAAGCGGCGCTGCGCCGCCACATGCCGGACGGCACGGCCTGGCGTGCGCCGCAAGGCGGCATGTTCTTCTGGCTGCGCCTGCCAACGGGGCTCGACGCGATGGCGTTGCTCGAGCCGGCCGTGGCCGCCGGCGTGGCGTTCGTGCCGGGCGCACCGTTCTATGCCCACGCGCCTGACCCGCGCGCGCTGCGGCTGAGCTTCGTGACCTTGAGTCCCGACGACATCGAAGCCGGCGTCACGGCGTTGGGCACGGTGTTGCACGAGGCCCTGAACGCGTTGCCGGTCGCGACTCCATGAACGCGGCACTGGACGATCTGCGCGCGGCCGCGGCCGCCGTGCACGTGCACGTGACGCCGACGCCGCAGCACCCGTGGCCGCTGCTGCGCGAGCGCTGCGGCATGCAACTGTGGGTCAAGCACGAGAACCACACGCCGACTGGCGCGTTCAAAGTGCGCGGCGGCATCGTGTACTTCGATCGCCTGCTGGCCGGCGGTGCACGCCCAAGCGGCGTGATCAGTGCCACCCGCGGCAACCATGGTCAATCGATCGCGCTGGCGGCGCGACAGCACGGCCTGCCGGTGACGATCGTGGTGCCGCATGGCAACAGCCGTGAGAAGAATGCGGCAATGCGCGCGTTGGGCGCCACGCTGATCGAGCACGGTGAGGACTTTCAGTCCGCGCGCGAATACGCGCAGGGGCTGGCCACGCAACATGGCTGGCACATGGTGCCGGCGTTCCACGCCGACCTGGTGGCCGGCGTGGCCAGCTATGCGCTCGAGCTGTTCGACGCGGTGCCCAAGCTCGACGCGGTGGTGGTGCCGATCGGCATGGGGTCGGGCGCCTGCGGCGTGATCGCGGCGCGTGATGCGCTGGGCCTGGACACCGAGGTGATCGGTGTCGTCAGCGACGGCGCGCCGGCCTATGCGCTGTCGCTCGCGGCCGGCCGCGTGATCACGCACGAGGTCACCACCGAGTTGGCCGACGGCATGGCCTGCCGCTCGCCCGACGAGACCGCGCTCCACATCTTGAAGCGCGGCCTGTCGCAGGTGGCGAGCGTGAGCGACGCCGACATCGCGGCCGCGATGCGCACGTTGTTCGAGTGCACGCACCAGGTGGCCGAAGGCGCCGGTGCCGCGGCGCTGGCCGCGGCGATGACGCTGCCGCGGCTGCGCGGGCGCCGCGTCGCGGTGATTCTGAGCGGCGGCAACGTCGATCGCGACGTGTATGCCCGGGTTCTGCAGGAGCAATGACATGGCGCAAGCGCGGCGTTTCTCGCAACTCGACGTCTTCACCGCGGTGCCGCTGCTCGGCAACCCGCTGGCGGTGGTGCACGACGGCAGCGGCCTGAGCGACGCGCAGATGGCATCCTTTGCGAACTGGACCCACCTGTCAGAAACGACCTTTCTGCTGCCACCCGCAAATCCCGAGGCGGACTACGGCGTCCGCATCTTCACGCCCGAGCGCGAGCTGCCCTTCGCGGGGCACCCCACGCTCGGCAGCTGCCACGCGTGGCTCACAGCCGGCGGCGTGGCGCGGCGTGACGATGAGGTGGTGCAGGAGTGCGCCGCGGGCCTGGTGCGCATCCGCCGAGACGGCGCGCGTTTGGCCTTTGCCGCGCCGCCGTTGCGTCGCAGCGGGCCGCTCGAGGCCGAATTGATCGAGCGCATTCAACATGGGCTCGGATTGACTCGCGGCGAGATCCTCGATCACCAGTGGGTCGACAACGGCCCCGGTTGGTGCGCGGTGCGCCTGGGCTCGGCCGAGCGCGTCCTGCAGTTGAGAGCCGACTACGGCGTGCTGCGCGGCTTGAGCCTCGGTGTCGTGGCGCCCCATGCGGCGGGCACCAGCGATGCGCAGTTCGAAGTGCGCGCGCTGATCGGCCAGGGCCCGGGCTACGAAGATCCGGTCACCGGCAGCCTCAACGCCAGCCTCGCGCAATGGCTGATCGGCTCGGGCGCGGCGCCGCCGCAGTACGTGGCCGCGCAGGGTGCGGTG
>JBIODO010000043.1:0-15724 GCA_044445225.1 Burkholderiales bacterium | reverse complement strand
GTGCAGGCCGGCCGCACCGCGCCGTCGGTCGCGGCGCGCCAGCTGCTCGCGCTCCTGGACATTCCCCCCGATACCCGTTGAGGTAGCCGGCGACACACGAAGACCAACGAGGACCTTCATGCACGACATCATCGAACAGCTCGAACGCAAGCGCGCCGCGGCGCGCCTGGGCGGCGGCGAGAAGCGCATCGCCGCCCAGCACAACAAGGGCAAGCTCACCGCGCGCGAGCGCCTGGAGCTGCTGCTCGACGAAGGCACGTTCGAAGAATGGGACATGTTCGTCGAGCACCGCTGCGCCGACTTCGGCATGGCCGACAACAAGGTGCCTGGCGACGGCGTGGTCACCGGCTACGGCATGATCAACGGTCGGCTGGTGTTCGTGTTCAGCCAGGACTTCACCGTGTTCGGCGGCGCGTTGAGCGAAGCGCACGCCGAGAAGATCTGCAAGGTGATGGACCAGGCGATGAAGGTCGGCGCGCCGGTGATCGGCCTCAACGACTCGGGCGGCGCGCGCATCCAGGAGGGCGTGGCCTCGCTCGGCGGTTACGCCGAGGTGTTCCAGCGCAACGTGATGGCCTCGGGCGTGATCCCGCAGATCAGCCTGATCATGGGGCCGTGCGCCGGCGGCGCGGTGTACTCGCCGGCGATGACCGACTTCATCTTCATGGTGCGCGACAGCTCGTACATGTTCGTCACCGGGCCCGAGGTGGTGAAGACGGTGACGCACGAGGAAGTCACCGCCGAGCAGCTTGGCGGCGCCGGCACGCACACCACGCAAAGCGGCGTGGCCGACCTGGCGTTCGACAACGACGTCGAGGCGCTGCTGATGCTGAGGCGCTTCTTCAACTACCTGCCGCTGAACAACCGCGACGGCACGCCCAGCCGGCCGAGCGGCGACGCACCCGAGCGGCTGGACCATTCGCTCGACACGCTGGTGCCCGACAACCCCAACAAGGCCTACGACATCAAGGAGCTGATCGTCAAGGTGGTCGACGATGGCGATTTCTTCGAACTGCAGCCCGACTACGCCAAGAACATCGTGGTCGGCTTCGGCCGCATGGCCGGCCAGTCGGTGGGCATCGTCGCCAACAACCCGCAGGTGCTGGCCGGCTGCCTCGACATCAAGAGCGCGATCAAGGGCGCGCGCTTCGTGCGCTTTTGCGATGCCTTCAACATCCCGGTGATCACCTTCGTCGACGTGCCGGGCTTCATGCCGGGCACATCACAAGAGTACGGCGGCATCATCAAGCACGGCGCCAAGCTGCTGTATGCATATGCCGAGTGCACGGTGCCCAAGGTCACGGTGATCACGCGCAAGGCCTACGGCGGCGCCTACGACGTGATGAGCTCCAAGCATTTGCGCGGCGACGTCAATTTCGCGTGGCCCAACGCCGAGATCGCAGTGATGGGCGCCAAGGGCGCGGTGGAGATCATCTTTCGCGATGACAAGGGCGACCCGGCCAAGCTGGCCGCCAAGGAAGCCGAATACAAGGCGCGCTTCGCAAACCCGTTCGTCGCCGGCGCGCGCGGCTACATCGACGACGTGATCCAGCCGCACGAAACGCGCAAGCGCATCTGCCGGTCCCTGGCGATGCTGAGGGACAAGAAGCTCGACAACCCGTGGCGCAAGCACGGCAACATCCCTCTTTGAGCCGCGACATCATGTTCACCAAGATCCTCATTGCCAACCGCGGCGAGATCGCGTGCCGCGTCATCAAGACCGCGAAGAAGATGGGCATCGCGACCGTCGCGGTGTATTCGGAGGCCGACCGCGATGCGATGCACGTCGAACTGGCCGACGAAGCCGTGCTGATCGGCCCGGCGCCGTCGCGCGAGAGCTACCTGGTGGCCAACAAGATCATCGATGCCGCCAAGAAGACCGGCGCGCAGGCGATCCACCCCGGCTACGGCTTCCTGAGCGAGAACGAGGAGTTCGCCAAGCGCGTCGAGGAAGAGGGCATCGTCTTCATCGGCCCCAAGCACCACAGCATCGCTGCGATGGGCGACAAGATCGCCTCGAAGAAGCTCGCGCTGAAGGCCAAGGTCAACACCATCCCGGGCTACAACGACGTGATCGAGTCGCCAGACCAGGCGGTGAAGATCGCCAAGGACATCGGCTACCCGGTGATGATCAAGGCCAGCGCCGGTGGCGGTGGCAAGGGCCTGCGCGTGGCGTTCAACGACAAGGAGGCCTTCGAGGGCTTCAGCTCGTGCCGCAACGAGGCCAAGGCCAGTTTCGGCGACGACCGCGTGTTCATCGAGAAGTTCGTCGAGAGCCCGCGCCACATCGAGATCCAGGTGCTGGGCGACGCGCACGGCAACCTCGTCTACTTGAACGAGCGCGAGTGCTCGATCCAGCGCCGGCACCAGAAGGTGATCGAGGAAGCGCCGTCGCCGTTCATCAGCGACGCCACCCGCAAGGCGATGGGCGAGCAGGCGGTGGCGCTGGCCCGCGCGGTGAAGTACCAGAGCGCGGGCACCGTGGAGTTCGTGGTCGGCCGCGACCAGAGCTTCTACTTCCTCGAGATGAACACCCGGCTGCAGGTGGAGCACCCGGTCACCGAGTGCATCACCGGGGTCGACCTGGTCGTGCTGATGATCCGTGTGGCGGCCGGCGAGAAGTTGCCGTTCGGCCAGGCCGACGTGCAACGCAACGGCTGGGCCATCGAGTGCCGCATCAACGCCGAAGACCCGGTGCGCAACTTCCTGCCCTCCACCGGGCGTCTGGTGCGCTACCTGCCGCCGCCGGCCACGATGGAAGCGGCGGCATCCCTGCCGTCAACCGGCGGCGCGAAATCGACGACGAACGCCTTCGGCGGCGTTCGGGTCGACACCGGCGTCTACGAAGGCGGCGAGATCCCGGTGCACTACGACTCGATGATCGCCAAGCTGATCGTGCACGGGCGCGACCGCGCCGATGCAATCACCAAGATGCGCGAGGCGCTCAACGCGTTCGTGATCCGTGGCGTCTCGAGCAACATTGGGTTCCAGTCGGCGCTGCTGGCACACCCGAAGTTCGTGGCCGGCGACTTCAACACCGGCTTCATCGCCGAGCACTTCGCCAAAGGTTTCCAGGCCGCCGACGTGCCGCACGACGACCCGATGTTCCTGGTGGCGATGGCCGCGTTCGTGCGCCGCAAGGCGCGCGAGCGCTCGGCCGGCATCAGCGGCCAGCTCGTGGGCCACGGCGTGAAGCACTTGCCCAACCTGGTGGTGGCGGTGCTCGGCGCCGGCGGGCAGCAGCAACACCATGCGGTGCGGGTGGACGAATTCGATCCGGTGTCGGGCAAGGCCGATGTCGTGATCGGCGAGCGTCACTTCGCTATTCAAAGCAGCACGAAACTCGGCGAGATCCTGGTCACCGGCACCTGCAACGGCAAGCCGTTCACTGCGCAGATCGAGCGCGGCAGCACCAAGAACCCGCTGGGCATCCGCATCGCGCACAACGGCCTGCAGATCGAGACGCTGGTGATGCTGCCGCGCGCCGCCGAGCTGCTGAAGTGGATGCCGCACAAGCCGCCTCCGGATCTGAGCAAGTTCCTGCTGTCGCCGATGCCGGGCCTGCTGGTCGACTTGGCGGTGCAGGTGGGCCAGAAGGTGGTGGCCGGCGAGAAGCTGGCGGTGGTCGAGGCGATGAAGATGGAGAACATCCTCACCGCGACGCAGGATGGCGAGGTCAAGGAGGTGCTTGCCAAGCGCGGCGAGAGCCTCACGGTCGACCAGCCGATCATCGCGTTCGCCTGAGGCGCGCCAATGGACAAGCCCTTTCGCATCCTCGGCATCCAGCAGATCGCCATCGGCGGCGCCGACAAGCAGCGGCTGCAAAAACTGTGGGTCGATGTCTTCGGCCTGGCGGTGAAGAGCACGTTCGTCAGCGAGCGCGAGAACGTCGATGAAGACATCTGCGCGCTGGGGCGGGGGCCGCATGCGGTCGAGGTCGACTTGATGCAGCCGCTGGACCCCGACAAGAAGCCCGCCGTGCACACCACGCCGCTGAACCACGTGGGACTGTGGGTCGATGATCTGGCCAAGGCCGTCGAGTGGATGACGGCCCACGGAGTGCGCTTCGCGCCTGGCGGCATCCGCAAGGGCGCGGCTGGCCACGACATCTGCTTCGTTCACCCCAAGGCGAGCGATGAATTTCCGATCGGCGGCGAAGGCGTATTGATCGAACTGGTGCAGGCGCCAGCCGAGGTGGTCGCTGCGCTGGCCTGACCGAGGCTCAGCCCACGGGCAACACAGCAAACACCTCGATGGGCACGGACTTGCCCTTGAACGGCACCGGACCGAGCGCAGCCGTGGCCACACGCCCGTCCAGCGCCGCCTGCGTGGCGCCGTCGATCAAGATGCCGCGTGCAGCGACCTTGGTGTGCGCTTCCAGCCGCGCCGCCAGGTTCACCGTGTCGCCGACGCAGGTGTAGGTGGCGCGTTCCTCGGTGCCGGTGTAGCCGGCAAACACGTCACCGGTGGCGATGCCCACGCCGATGGCCAGCGCAGCCTTGCCCTCGGTCGCGCGCTCGACGTTGAGCAACTCGATCATCTCCATCATCTCCAGCGCCGCACGTACCGCGGCCAGGGGCGGCTCGGCCACCGGCAACGGCGCGCCGAAGATCGCCATCAAGCCGTCGCCGATCATCTGGTTGACCACGCCGCCCTGTGCGGTGATGGCCTCGAACATCAGCGTGTACCAGGTGTTGAGCAGCTCGATGGTCTCCTCGGGGCCCTGGCTCTCGACGATGGTGGTGAAGCCGCGGATGTCGCAGAACATCACCGTGGCCTGCACGCGCTTGCCGCCGAGTGCGAAGCCGCTTTGCTGCAGATCCGTGGCCACAGCCGAGGTCGCGAAGCGCTGCACCAGCGCCTTCTGTTGGTCGCGCAGGCGTTTCTTTTCCAAGCTCGAATCGACGCGGGCCTTCAGCAGCACCGGATTCACCGGCTTGTGCAGGAAGTCGTCGGCACCGAGCTCGATGCAGCGCACCACGTGCGCCACGCCTTCGAGCGAACTGGTCACGATCACCGGGATGTCGCGCAGCGCCTTGTCGGCCGCCAGTTGCTCCATGACCTGGAAGCCGTCCAACTCGGGCATCTCCATGTCGAGCAGCAGCAGATCGAACGCGGCGCGGCGCAGCATCTCGAGCGCGACGCGGCCGTTCTCGGCGCTTTCGACCTGATGGCCTTGCAGCGTGAGGCTGCGCGCCAGCAGCAGCCGGTTGACCTTGTTGTCGTCGGCCACCAGGAGCCGCGCGCCGCGTTCAGCCATGGCTCAGCGCCTTCAACGCGGCGACCGCGGTGTCGTACTGCGCCTGCAGCGCATCGATGCCGCTGGCATCGGGAGGAAGACCACTGAGCTCGAGCTCGCGCGCCTTCGCGCCGAGCGCGGTGGCGCCGAAGGTGTTGGCGTTGGTCTTCAGCGAGTGCGCCGCGCGGCGAAAGCGCTCGGCCGCGCCGGCTGCCTGCGCGGCACGCAGCTCGGCGAGCATGGGCGGCGCCTCTTCGAAGAAGGTCTGCACCAGCTCGACGACGAAGTCGGCGCCGGCGGTGGCCTGCAGCTCGGCGAATACGCTGTGGTCGATGATGTTCATTCAGTTCAGCGCGGAAGCGTCGAAGGCGCATCGGAGATGGGTCATCTCATGCGTCCTTGCGCGCCGGAGTATGCGTGAGCGCGCCGACCAGCGCGTCGACACGGATGGGCTTGGTGATGTAGTCATCCATGCCAGCGGCGAGACACTCGTCGCGGTCGCCTTGCATGGCGTTGGCCGTCATCGCCACGATGCGTGGCCGCGCCGTGCTGAACCGGCGCACGATTTCGCGCGTCGCTTCCAGCCCGTCCAACTCGGGCATCTGCACGTCCATCAGCACGATGTCGTAGGGCTGTCGCTGCAGCGCCTCGACGGCCTCGATGCCGTTGGCAGCCACGTCGGCGCGGTAGCCCATCTGCGACAGCAGTCGCAGCGCGAGCTTCTGGTTCACGAGGTTGTCCTCGGCCAGCAGGATGCGCAGCGGATGACGTTGCGCCAGCGTGGCATCGATCTGTGTCTTCGCCGGGGCCGCAGCACGTTTGGGCGCAGTGTCGTTGCCCAGCAGGCTCATCAGCGTGTCGTAGAGCTGGCTTTGCCGTAACGGTTTGATCAGCGTGGCGGCGAACAGCGTGTCGGCCGCCTCGCGCCGGCCGAGCGAGGTGAACAGCACCAGCGGCATGGCGTGGCCGGCCGCGCGGACGCGCGCCGCCAACTGGGTGCCATCGATGCCCGGCATGTGCATGTCGATGATCGCCAGATCGAACGGTCCCGCGGCGAGCAGATCCAGGGCTTGCTGGGGCACGGCGGCGTCCTGCACAGCCATGCCCCACTTCGCGGCCTGCAGCGCCAGGATGCGCCGGTTGGTTGCGTTGTCGTCGACGACGAGGATGCGCTTGCCTTTGAGCGGCGCCTGCTCGCCGACGAACTCGCGTCGCGTGCCCTGCGGCAGCGTGGTGGCCAGAGCCTGGATCGTAAAGCGGAAGGTGCTGCCGCGCCCCGGGCCCTCGCTCTCGGCCGACATCGTGCCGCCCATCAGTTCGGCAAGCAGCTTGCTGATCGCCAGGCCCAGGCCGGTGCCGCCGTACTTGCGGGTGGTGCTCGAGTCGGCCTGGCTGAATTTCTGGAACAGCCGGCCCTTGCCCTGTTCGGTCAAGCCGATGCCGGTGTCGCGCACCGCGAAGTGGAGAACACCACCCTCGTCGACCTGCTCATCGCCAGACGCATTGACACTCAACACCACTTCGCCGGCCTCGGTGAACTTCACGGCGTTGCTGAGCAGGTTCAGCAGAATCTGCCGCAACCGCGTCACGTCGCCGACGATGGCCACCGGCACGTCGCCGACGAAGTCGTAGGCCAGGTCGAGGCGTTTTTCGGCCGCACGCGCGGCGATCAGGTCGAGTGCCGACTCCACGCACTCGCGCAAGTCGAACGGCTGGCGCTCGATGTCCATGCGACCGGCCTCGATCTTCGAGAAGTCGAGGATGTCGTTGATGATCGTCAGCAGCGTCTCGCCTGAGTCGCGGATCGTGCCGGCGAAGTCGCGTTGTTCGACGTTCAGCGGCGTGTCGAGCAACAGGCCGCTCATGCCGATGACCGCGTTCATCGGCGTGCGGATCTCGTGACTCATCGTGGCCAGGAAGGCGCTCTTGGCTTCATTGGCGGCTTCGGCGGCAGCGCGGGCCTGCTGCGCCTCCCTGAACAGGCGCGCGTTCTGGATGGCGATCACTGCTTGGTTGGCGAAGAGCGTCAGCAAGTTCATCTGCTCGTCGCTCAGGCCTCGCGGTTCGGACGAACTCATTGCGATGGCACCGATCGCCTCGCCGTCGAGCATCAGCGGAGCAGCTGCAGCGGAGCGAACCGATGCGGCGCGGGGCGTCGTGCGGTAGAACGGTGTTGCATCGGATCCCAAGGTGTCGGTGAGCTGCACCGCGCGGCCCTCGAGTACCGCGGTGCCGGTAATCGTGTCGCGGTCGACGGCGATGTCGTCGGGGAGGTGGACCTCGCCGGTTTCAAGCATGTAGCTGCGGGCGCGCCGGATGAGCCGGTTGCCTTCGCGCGTCCGCAGCGCAGCCTTGCGATTGAACAGGCGCGCTGCGCTGCGTACGATCGCATCGAACACCGGCTGCGCATCGGCCATCGAGCCGCTGATGACCTGCAGCACCTCGGCGGTGGCGGTCTGCTTCTCCAGCGCTTCCTTGGTCTCGTTGAACAGCCGTACGTTTTCGATGGCGATGGCCGCCTGATCGACGAACGATTGCATCAGCTGGATCTGGCGGTCGCTGAACGCGCCGGCTCTCATGCGCCCGACACTGAGCATGCCAATGGCTTCGCTGCCGCGCACGATCGGCACCATCAACGAGGCGCGGGCGCCCATCGCATCGTAGAGGTGCTGCTCATGCGGCGGCAGGTCGATGGCGCTCCAATCGGGCAGGTGCAGCGTGCGGCGCTCGAGCAGCACGCGCGACGGGAAGTTTTGCGTCGGGTCGATCGCGTGGGCTTCGTTGTCGGCGTCGTTGGCGCCATGTTCTTCGGTCGCTACCGATTTGACGCGGAAATACGCGCCGTCGCGCTCCATCAGGGCCACGAACGGCACGCCGAGCAGACGGTGCGCGGCGTCGACGATGGCTCTGAAGACGGGCTGAATGTCGTTGGGCGATTCGCTGATGATGCGCAGAATCGCGGCCGTGGCGGTCTGACGCTCGAGGGACTCTTGTGTCTCATCGAACAGACGCGCGTTTTCGAGTGACACCGCCAAGCTACCGGCCAGCGTCTGCAGCAGATTGAGATCGCCGTCGCTGAAGGCATGCTCGCGGTCCAGGTTCTGCAGTGTCACCACGCCACGCACCTGACCGGCAACGAGCAATGGCACGAACATGGCCGACTTCGGGTTCTCGCCTGCCACGATCTGCGAGCCCACTTCCGTCGACCGACGCGCCATGTCGCGGTTGACGACGATCGGCGCACCCGCGCGGGTCATCGCCGCCACGAAGCCGTTCAGCGGGCGTTCGTGCGGCAACTCCACACGCTGGCCACGCTCGATCAGGTACCAGGGCAGCAGCAGCTGCCGCTCGGTGTCGATGCCGGCGATGCCCACGGCCTGGGCGTCGAAGATCTCGTGCACCTTGTCGCCGACCAGGTCGACGATCGCCTGAAAATCCAGTGAGCCGGCCACGCCTTGCTGGATGCTGTTGATCACCGCCAGCTCGGCGGCGCGCTGCTCGGCCTGCGCCTTCGAGGCCTCCAACTCGGCCGTGCGTTCAGCCACCTTGGCTTCGAGACCCTGAGCCCAGCGCGCGTTTGCGAGCGCCACGGCAGCTTGCGAGGCCAGCATCGCGAGCAGGTCGCGATCGGCCGTATCGAAGCGGCCGAAGGCACCTTCGAGGTCGGCATAGAGATAGCCCAGCACCTCGTTCTGTGCGATCAGCGGCGCCACCAGGCACGAACGCTGATCGACGGCATCCACACCCTCTGGGCCGTGGCGCAGAGCCAGCGCCCGCGTGTTGCGGCATTCATCGAGCCAGGGCGTGATGGCCCGGAGCAGCTGCGCCGTCGTTTCGCCAGCCGGCAGCAGCGAACCAGCCACGCGCCGGCCTTCTGGCTGTTCAAAGACCAGCAGCACCCGCTCGGCACCACTGAGCTCGGTGACCTCGTCGATCAGAAACTCATGCAACGCGGCAGCGCTGCGCAACTCATTGAGCCGCGTGCCGGTGTCCACCAGGCGCTTGAACGGTTCGCCCAGGTCGCTTGCGATCGCCAGGTGCGCGAGGCGGCGCGCCTCGCTCAAACCGCGCACGCGCGACTCGTGCAACCAGGCGTGCACGATGTTGCGGTTGCTCTCGACCTTGCCGAGGTAGCTGCGGCGCAGGCCGTCGTCGTGGACGTTGCGCATGCCGTCGAGCATCAGCGCGTAGGCGCGGCGCAGAGCCTTCCAGGCCTCGTCGTCGCGGCCGCCGGCAGCAAGCGCGCGCGACAACCACCACCAGACGTCCTGGCCATGCCCGAAACTCGTTCGCGCGTAGTCTTGTGTGCGATGAATGTCGGCAGCGCGCCGGGCCGCCACCAGCGCCGCCGGCACCTGCCCCTGCGCCAGCAACGCTTGCGCCAGCGCGACGTTCAGATTGCGTTCTTCGCTGGGCTCGCGGGTACCCGGGCGGCACAACGCTTCGCGCGCCATGCGTTCGGCGTGAACGACACGGCTCTCGGCCAGGGCCAACGCGATGGCGCACAGATCATGCTCGCGCCGGATGATCGGGTCGTCGTGCTGCGCCACCAGGGTTTCGTAGCCTGGCCATCGCGCGCGTGCGGCAGCGAGGTCGCCCATGGCGATCATCCAGGTGATCATCGTGCCAGTTTGCAGCGCTGTGCCCAAGGTGGCGCCGACGCGGTTCATCGCATCAACGCTGGTTTCGGCGAGGCGACAGGCATGGCGATACAGGCCCATCTCGGCGAAATTCGACGCCAGGTTGAAGGCCACGATGAGGCGGCCACGCAAATCGCCGCATCCCTCGTACGCTGCGGCCGCCTGCTGCAGCAGCTTGATGCGTTCGGCGATGTCGTCGCAGGCGAACGTGAGCACGTTGAGCGCGTGACCGAGCCCTTGCAGGTCGCCGCTCTGGCGCGCCAGATCCACCGCGCGCTCGGCGGCACGTCGTGACGGCGCGTCTTCAGCGCGGCGCGAGTGCGCAAACGCGACCAGCCAATGGGCGCGGCCCAGGTTCATGGCATCGCTTGCGCGAGCGAACATCGCGACGGCCCGTCGCCCGTGGCGCAATGCCGCGTCGTTGTGCGATAGGCGCAGCTGGGCCTCACCGAGGGTCAGGTGGCTCAGGCCGATCAGTGCCGGATCGCGCGTCTTCCCGGCCAGTTCGAGCGCTGATTCGGCCACCTGCAGCATGTTGCCGTAGCGGGTGGAGCGGATCATCACCAGCGCCTGACAGCAGCGCGCCAGCACCTTGGGCGCGTCGGCACGCTGTGCGTCGGCGAGATCGCGCATTGCTGCGGCCGCTGCAGTGGCGCGGTCGAACTGGCCCAGCGCCAGCCTCGATTCGGCGCAACTCTCGAGCAACGCGATGCGCGTTGGCGGCGACGGTGTTCCGGCGGATAGCGCTTGTTCGCACAGCGAGAGCGCTGCTTCGTGGCGCCCGGACCAGGCCAGGCGGCGCACTTGCGTCACGGCATCGCCGTTGCCGGATGCGGGGCCGGGCCGGGTGAATGCCGAGTCAGGGCGCATCGCGGGCTGGGGATTGCATCAGCGCCTCGACCAGCGCATCGACCCGAATCGGTTTGGTCACGTAGTCGTCCATGCCGGCTGCAAGACACTCGTCGCGGTCGCCCTGCATCGCGTTGGCGGTCATCGCGACGATGCGCGGCCGCTCGTCGGCCCTGAACTTGGCGGTGATGCGGCGCGATGCTTCGAGCCCGTCCATCTCGGGCATCTGCACGTCCATCAGCACCACGTCGTAGGGCTGGCGTTCGATGCTCTCGATCGCCTCGATGCCGTTGCTGGCCACATCGGCGCGGTAGCCCATCTGCGACAGCAGGCGCAGCGCGAGCTTCTGGTTCACCACGTTGTCTTCGGCCAGCAGGATGCGCAGCGGGTGCCGGACAGCCATGCCCGCATCCATTGTCGGCTTGGCCGGTGTGCTGGCCACTCGCGGCAAGGCGCCGCGCGCAAGCAGGCTGACCAGCGCGTCGAACAGGTGGCTCTGGTGCAACGGTTTGGCGACATACGCCGCAAACAGCCCCTCGGCGTCGCCGGCCTCGCGCCGGCCGAGCGAACTGAACAGCACCAGCGGCAGCGCGGCGCCTGAGGCGCGGATCTTCTGCGCCAGCGTCAGGCCGCTCATTTCGGGCATGTGCATGTCGACGATCGCGACATCGAACGCCTCGCCCGCGCCGAGCCACTGCAGCACCTGCGCGGGCGACTCGGTGTCGCGCACGTGCATGCCCCACTTGGCCGTCTGCAGCGCCAACACCTTGCGGTTGGTGGCGTTGTCGTCGACCACCAGCACGCGCTTGCCGGCGAGTTGCGGCTGCTCGCCGATGAGTTCGCGCCGTGCGGCCACCGGTTGCTGGGCCATCGGCGCCACGATGGTGAAGGTGAAGGTCGAGCCGTGCCCGGGGCCGTCGCTGCTGGCCCACATCGTGCCGCCCATCAGTTCGGCCAGCCGCTTGCTGATGGCCAGGCCGAGGCCGGTGCCGCCATATTTGCGCGTGGTGCTCGAGTCGGCCTGGCTGAACTTCTGAAACAGCTTGGACAAGCCTTCGGCCGTGAGGCCGATGCCGGTGTCGCGCACGGCGAACGTGACCTTCATGCGCCCCGACGGCGCGGGCGTGGCGCTCACCGTGAGCACGACTTCGCCGGCCTCGGTGAATTTCACGGCGTTGGCCAGAAGGTTGAGCAGGATCTGGCGCAGCCGCGTCACGTCGCTGTCGAGCGCGGCCGGGACCTCACCTTCGAACAGATAGGCCAGGTCGAGCGCCTTCTCGGCGGCGCGTCCGCCGATGAGGTCGAGCGCCGACTCGACGCAATCGCGCAGGTCGAACGGGTGCGCCTCGATGTCCATGCGCCCGGCTTCGATCTTCGAGAAGTCGAGGATGTCGTTGATGATGGTCAGCAGCGCGTCGCCCGAGTCGCGGATCGTGCCGGCATAGTCGCGCTGCTCGTCGTTGAGTGGCGTATCCAGCAGCAGCCCGCTCATGCCGATGACCGCGTTCATCGGCGTGCGGATCTCGTGGCTCATGGTGGCCAGGAACGAGCTCTTGGCTTCGTTGGCGGCCTCTGCCGCGGCGCGGGCTTCCTGGGCTTGCTTGAACAGGCGTGCGTTCTGGATCGCGATCACGGCCTGATCGGCAAAGGTCTTCAGCAGTTCGATCTCCTTGTCGGAGAAGGGCGTCGGCGGCACGCGGCTGATCACGAGGGCGCCGATGCCGCGGCCTTCCCACAGCATCGGCGCGATCAGCAGGGAAAAGTTGCCCAGGGTGCGCGCGAGATCGCGCTGGGCTTCGGTGGTCTGCGTTGCGTTCAGCGCGTCGGGGATATGAATCACACGCCGCTCGCGAATCGCCGCCCCCTGCGGTGTGTCGACCACCGGCCGCGGGTAGAAGCCTTTCACCGTCTCGTTGAACGCAGGGTCGCCACCGAGTTCGGCATCCATGTGCAGCATGCCGTCGTCGTCGACCAGCGTGATGCTGACCCGGAAGCTCGAGAACAGCTTCTGACAGCTATGCAGGATCGCGTCGAACACCGGCGCTGTGTCGGACACCGACGCGCTGATCACTTCCAGCACCTCGGCGGTGGCGGTCTGTTGCTCCAGCGCCTCCTGGGTTTCGTTGAACAGCCGAACGTTCTCGATCGCGATTACCGCCTGGTCGGCGAAGGTCTGCAGCAGCTTGATCTGCTTGTCCGGGACCGCGCCGGTCTCGGCGCGAGCCACCGCGATGGAGCCGATGACCTGACCCTCGCGCAGCATCGGTACGGCGAGGATGCTGCGAAATCCAGCCAGGCGCGCTGTTTCGGGTTGGAGGAATTCAGCGTCGGCGAGCACATCGACGATTTGCGTGGGTGCGCGGTCCCGGATTGCACGCGCATTCGCCGTGCTGCCGCTCGGTGGCAGCGGATACCTCGAGCGGACCGCCTGCTCGGCCTCGGGAGAGGCGCCATGAAAGGCGACCAGGTGCACCAGCGTGCCGTCGAAGCGAGACACCGCCCCGATGCGCGCGTTGCACAGCACTTTGGCCCTTTCGGCAATGGCATCAAACACGGGCTGCACATCGGTCGGCGAACTCGAAATGACTTGCAGGACTTCGGCCGTCGCCGTCTGCTGTTCGAGCGCCTCTTTCGTTTCGTTGAACAGCCGGACGTTCTCGATCGCGATCACGGCCTGGTCGGCGAAGGCCTTGAGCATGCCGATGTGGTGGTCTGATATGCGCCCCACCTCGCGGCGCGTCACGTTCAGCGAGCCGACGGCGACACCGCCGCGCACCAGCGGGACGAACACCACGCTGCGGAATCCGCGCGAGCGGGCCAGGTCGCGCCCGGCACGGGCATCGTCCGAATCGGCCTCGAAATCGTCGATGAATTCGGGTCGGCGCAACAGAATCGCGCGGCCCATGGGCGTACCCTCGACAGGAATCGGAAAGAACTTGTGGAGCGCTTCGGCTCCTTCCTGCGTTGTCGCAGTGTGCGCCACCAGGTGAAGCTTTCCGTCGCCGACATGCGTGACTGTTGCCGAGAATGCGCCGATCAGCCGCTTGGCGGTTTCGACGATCGCGTCGAAGACCGGCTGCACGTCGGACGGCGAACTGGCGATCACCTTCAGGATCTCCGCTGTGCCGGTCTGTTGCTCCAGCGCCTGCTGCGTCTCGCGGAAAAGCCGTGCGTTTTCGATGGCGATCAGCGCCTGGTCGCGGAACGACTCCGCCAGCGCGATGTCGGCGCCTGTGAAGGGGTTGCGCCGGCTCCCCGCCAGCGCCAGCAGGCCGATGCAATGTTCGTCGCGCATCAAGGGCAGGTACAGCGCCGCGCGCACGCCGAACAACTCGCTGATCTGCCGTTCATGTGGCGGCAGCTCCAGCGTGTCCCAGTCGGGCAGGTGCAGCATCTGCCCCGAGAGCATCGCGCGCGACGGGAAGTTGTGAGCCGGGTCCACTGGCACGCTTGCGGGCCCACGGTCGGTCACCGGGCCCTGGGCGCTGGCAATCGATGCGATCGAAAACGCGGCGCCGTCCCGGCGCAGCAGGAACGCCAGGTCGCAGGGCAGCAGCCTGGCTGCGGTAGCCACGATCGAGTCGAACACCGGTTGTTCATCGGTGGGTGAGCGGCTGATCACCCGCAGCATGTCGGCGGTGGCAGTTTGCCGGGCGAGCGCTTCCTTGGTCTCGTTGAACAGCCGCGCGTTCTGGATCGCGATCACCGCCTGGTCGGCAAAGGTCTGCAGCAGTGCCAGTTCGCGTTCGTTGAACGCGCCACGTGATCGCGCCACACCGACCACGCCGATGCCGCGGTCTTCCCACAGCATCGGTGCGAAGGCCACCGAGTGGTAGCCCACCGCCTGGCCCATGCGCCGCAGCACGCGCGGCGCGTCAGGCGAATTCAACACATCGGCGTAGTGCACCACGCGCCGTTCGGTGATGGCACGCCCCGGCGCCGAGCCCACCACCGGTGCAGGAAACGTGGCCTCGATCACCTCGCGCGCCTTGCCGACATAGGCGGCCACCTGCAGCCGGTCTTGCTCGTCGACCAGCAGCACGTCGAGTTCGTCGCCGCCGAACAGGTGCTTGCAGCTGTCGAGGATCTTGTCGAACACTGGCTGCGTGTCGGCCATCGAGCGACTGAGCAGGCGCAGGATGTCCGCGGTGGCGCTTTGCTGGTCCAGCGATCCCTTGGTCTCTTCGAACAGCCGCGCGTTGTCGAGAGCCAGGCCCACGCTCGCGGCCACGGTTTGCAGCAGGCGCACGTCTGCCTCGCCATAGCGGCGCTCGGGGTCGTGGCTGTCGAGCGTGATGCCGCCGCGCAGGGTCTCGCCGACGGAGATCGGGACGGTGAGCGTGGCCAGGCTGGGCTTGAGGCCCGGTGGCGGGCGCAGTCCCCAGGCATCCATCTCGGCACGGCTGTTGGCGAGCACGGGCCGGTTGGCCAGCAACGCACGCATGAATCGCCCCTGCGGGTCGGGCCTGAGCGGCGCCAGGGGCGGCACCCGCTTGCCATGCTGTACGACGTACAGCATGTGCGCGGTCTCCGACGGCTCGTCGCGCCACGTGATCGCGAGGTTTTCGCTGCCGAACATGCCTCGCAGCTGCTCACCGACCATTTCAACGATGCCCTGGAAATCGAGCGAACCCGCAATGCCTTGTTGGATGCGATTGACCAGCGCCAGCTCGGCGGCATGCTGGTCGGACTGCCTGCGCAAATCCGCCATGGCCCTCAGCTTGCCAAGCGCCTGGGCGGCCCGATCCGCGAACCAGGCCAGTCGTCGCAGGTGGCTTGCGTCAAGGCGGCCAAATCGGCTCTCCTTGTCGACATACAACAGGCCGTGTATCGAGCCGTCGGCCTCCAGCGGGACGACCATGCAACCACGCTGGTGCGCAGGCGCGGCATTCGGCGGACCGTGGCGCAAACTGGCGCGCCGCGTGCGCCGCGCCTCTTGTAGCCAAGGGGTTACAGCCAGCAGCAATCCGTCGGCGCGTTCGCGCCGGGGCAGGTG
>JBIODO010000042.1:0-15754 GCA_044445225.1 Burkholderiales bacterium | reverse complement strand
CCCACGTGCAGCGTGACGGTCGCGGTGTGCACGCCGCGGCGCGACAGCGCGCCGAGCACGCCGGCATCGAAGTGCAGCGACGCGGTCGGCGCGGCCACGGCACCCAGGCGCCGCGCGAAGACGCTTTGATAACGCTCCTGGTCGTCCGCGCCGTCACGATGGGTGATATACGGCGGCAGCGGCACATGGCCGTGGCGCTCGAGCAGCGTGAATGGATCGTCGGGCCAGCGCAGATGAAACATCGAGCCGTCGGTGCCGACGCGGCCCAGCACCTCGGCATCGAACGCGTCGGCAAACCGGATCGTCGTGCCGGCGCGCGGCGCCTTGCTGACGCGCAGTTGGGCGATCACTTCGTTGCCCGTCAGCACCCGCTCGACCAGCGCCTCCACCGCGCCGCCGGTGGGCTTTTCGCCGAGCAGGCGCGCCTTGATCACCCGCGTGTCGTTGAGCACCAGCAGGTCACCGGGGTCGAGCAACGCGGGCAGATCGCGGAACGACCGGTCCACCGGCAGACGGCCGCGGCCGTCGAGCAGGCGCGAGGCGCTTCGGTCGCGCGCCGGATGCTGCGCGATCAACGCGTCCGGCAGCTTGAAGTCAAAATCGGCGAGCGTGTAGGTCGTCTGGGGCATCTGGCGCGGGCAGGCGTGACCGGCCTTGA
The DNA here is from genome assembly GCA_044445225.1 of Burkholderiales bacterium. GTDB lineage: Bacteria > Pseudomonadota > Gammaproteobacteria > Burkholderiales > Burkholderiaceae_C > JAEUPI01. Next base: position 15,096 of record JBIODO010000042.1, on the reverse strand, counting down.
GAAATTCGTCAGCGATGCAGAATGGTTCCATGGCCGAGGCCGCCACACAAGAAGCCACGATACCCCAGTCGCGGGTGGTACCCAAGGCGACAGGGCCGGCGCGCGCGCTCGAGCGCATGGGCTTGAAACGCGACATCGACCTCGCATTGCACGTGCCGCTGCGCTACGAAGACGAGACCCGCTTGACGCGCATCGCCGACGCGCACGATGGCGACAACGTGCAGGTCGAAGGCGTGGTCGCCGACTCGCAGGTGGCGTATCGGCCGCGGCGGCAACTGGTGGCGCGCATCCACGACGACAGCGGCTCGATGGTGCTGCGCTTCATGAACTTCTATCCGTCGCATCAGAAGGCGCTGGCGCGCGGCGTGCGCATCCGCGCGCGCGGCGACGTGCGCAGCGGCTTCTTCGGCCGCGAAATGGTGCACCCGACGTTCAAGGCGGTCGAGCCCGGCGCGCCGCTGTCGAGTGCGCTGACCCCGGTGTACCCCACGGTGTCGCAGTTGCCGCAGGCCTATTTGCGCAAGGCCATTGCATCGGCCTTGCAGAGTGTGCCGCTGAACGAAGTGTTGCCACCCGACGTGGTGCCCGCCGGCCTGCCGACGCTGCGCGACGCATTGCAGCGGGTGCATCACCCGCCAGCCGACGCGACGTTGGCGACCTTGCTCGACCACAGCGACCCGGCCTGGCAGCGGTTGAAGTTCGAAGAGTTGCTGGCGCAGCAGTTGTCGCAACACGAGGCGCGGCTCGAGCGTGCGTCGCTGCACGCGCCGGCGCTGCCCGCGGTGCGCGGCCGCCTGCACGACCAACTGTTGGCTGCGTTGCCATTTCAGTTGACGCACGCGCAGCAGCGTGTCGGCCGCGAGATCGCGGCCGACCTTGCGCAGTCGCGGCCGATGCACCGACTGCTGCAAGGCGATGTGGGTTCGGGCAAGACAGTGGTCGCCGCGCTGGCGGCGACGATCGCCATCGACAGCGGCTGGCAATGCGCGTTGATGGCGCCCACCGAGATCCTGGCCGAGCAGCACTTTCGCAAGCTCGTGCAATGGCTGGCACCGCTGAACGTGGGCGTCGCGTGGCTCACCGGCGGCCGCAAGGGCCGCGCGCGCGACCAGATGATCGCTCGCGCCGCCAGCGGCGACGCCGCGCTGGTGGTGGGCACGCACGCGGTGATCCAGGCCGACGTGCATTTTGCCAAGCTCGGCCTGGCGATCGTCGACGAGCAACATCGTTTTGGCGTCGAGCAGCGGCTCGAGCTGCGCGGCAAGCTCGTGCAGCAAACATCCACCAAGCAGGAGCCGCACTTCCTGATGATGAGTGCCACGCCGATCCCGCGCACGCTGGCGATGAGCTATTTTGCCGACCTCGACGTCAGCACGATCGACGAGTTGCCGCCGGGCCGCCAGCCGGTGGCGACCAAACTGTTTGCCGACACACGCCGCGACGAGGTGGTGGCACGCATCCGCGACGAGGTGGCGCGCGGGCGCCAGGTGTACTGGGTGTGTCCGCTGATCCAGGAGTCGGAGACGCTGGATCTGAAGAACGCCACCGCAACCCACCAGCAGCTGTCCGCCGCACTGCCCGAGCGCATGGTCGGCCTGCTGCACGGACGCATGCCGGCGCGCGAGAAGGCCGCCGCGATGAGCCTGTTCAGCGGCGGCCAGATGCAGGTGATGGTGTCGACCACGGTGATCGAGGTCGGCGTCGACGTGCCCAACGCCAGCCTGATGGTGATCGAGCACGCCGAGCGCTTCGGCCTGGCGCAGCTGCATCAATTGCGCGGGCGCATCGGCCGCGGCAGCGATGCCAGCGTGTGCGTGCTGCTGTACACCGCGCCGCTGTCGCCCACCGCCAAGGAGCGCCTGCGCGCGATCGTCGAGACGCGCGATGGCTTCGAGATCGCGCGGCGCGATCTCGAGATTCGCGGGCCCGGCGAATTCATGGGTGCGCGCCAGAGCGGCGACGCGCTGCTGCGTTTCGCCGACCTGGCCGAGGATGCGCCGCTGTTGCAGCACGCGCGCGCCGTGGCGCCGCAGCTGCTGCGCACGAACCCGCAGGCCGCGCGCGCCCACGTGCAACGTTGGCTGGGCGACAAGGCCGAGTACTTCAAGGCTTGAGGGGGAGGTGCGCCAGCCCCCGCGGGCCGGCGCATCAAAAGCGCCGGCGCGGACCGCAAGCTCAGCTGGCGCAGCAGTCAGCCGAAGTGCAGCTGGTAGCGCGCGCCATCGGAGAACATGCACGCCCCGGTGCCTTTCGATGGACCACTGAGCACGTACTCGCATTGCGCACTGATGGCCCGCGAGCCGGAGGCGTTGGCAATGCCGCGCGGGCCCTGCAGCTGCACGTTGGGCACGCCGAGCACGTCACGGTGGATGCGGCCGAAGCCCGGGTAGTTGGGCTCGACGCGGCTGGCTTCGCCCTGCATCGAGTCCCCGAGGTAGTTCAACGAGAACGTGCCGCGGCCGCCGTGGCCGTCGGTGATCACCGCGGTCAGCATGCCGGCGCGGTTGGCGATGTCGTTGACCGGATACAGCCGCGCGGTGTAGACCACCGGCGCAGGCGGGTTGGCAGGCGCCGGCGCGGCGATCGGCGCGGCGGCCGGGCTGCCTTGCGCGGCAGCGTTCTGGCCCTGCGCCCACGGCACTGGCAGTCCGGTCCGCGCGTCCACCGGCACCATCACACAGGCCGCCATCGAGAGCGCGGCCGATGCCGCAGCTGCAGCGGTCGCGGTGCGGCTGAACCAACCATCGAATTTCATCGACGAGGTGCGTTGCATATCGTCTTTCGTTTACGCGGCACATGCCGCGCGCCGCAGTATTCGCATTGCGGCGTGCAGCGCCAGCGTGCGGGTGCACTGTGGCCGCGCGCGATACCGGCCGGCGCGCGCATCGATACCCGCTGCCGCCTTGCCCGACAATGTGCGCATGACCCTCACTGAGCTGCGCTACATCGTCGCCGTGGCCCGCGAGCGCCACTTCGGCCGCGCTGCCGAGGCGTGCTTCGTGTCGCAGCCGACGCTCAGCGTGGCGATCAAGAAGCTCGAGGAAGAGCTCGACCTCAAGATCTTCGAGCGCGGTGCCAACGAGGTGAGCGTCACGCCGCTGGGCGATGCGATAGTGCAGCAGGCGCAGCGCGTACTGGAGGACGCCGCCGAGATCAAGCAGATCGCGCGGCGCGGCAAGGACCCGCTGGCCGGCCCGCTGAAGCTGGGCATCATCTACACGATCGGGCCGTACCTGTTGCCCGAGCTGGTGCGCCACGCGATCCGCATGACGCCGCAGATGCCGCTGATGCTGCAGGAGAACTTCACCGTCAAGCTGCTCGACATGCTGCGCACCAGCGAGCTCGATTGCGCGATCATGGCCGAGCCGTTCCCCGACACGGGGCTCGCCATCGCAGCGCTGTACGACGAGCCGTTCGTGGTCGCGGTGCCCAAGTCGCACCCGCTGGCCAGGCGCAAGTCGGTGTCGGCCGAAGCGCTGAAGCGCGAGACGATGCTGCTGCTCGGCACCGGGCACTGCTTTCGCGACCAGGTGCTCGAGGTATGCCCCGAGTTCGCGCGCTTCGCCACCGATGCCGAAGGCATGCGCAAGAGTTTCGAGGGCTCGTCGCTGGAGACCATCAAGCACATGGTGGCCTCGGGCATGGGCATCACCGTGGTGCCCAAGCTGAGCGTGCCCAAGGAATCGCACGAGCACGTGAAGTACATCGCCTTCGACGCGCCGGTGCCATCGCGCCGCGTGGTGCTGGCATGGCGGCGCAGCTTCACGCGTTATGAAGCGATCGCCGCGCTGCGCAACGCCGTGTACGCCTGCAAGCTCGAGGGCGTGACGCGGCTGTCGTAGCTGCGGCTTGCGCTATTCTCTTTGGGCCCCAAGCCGCACTGAGGTCTTCGTGAGCGACTACCCGAGCGACATCTACACCGAGCCGTCGGACCTCGACGTCCGAACGCTGAACAACCTGGGCCCGCTGACGCGGATGGCCGGCATCTGGCAGGGCATGCGCGGCCTCGACGTCAAGCCCAAGGCCGAAGGCGCCAAGAAGCAGGCGTACGTCGAGCGCATCGAGCTGCAGCCGATCGATCCGCAGACCAACGGTCCGCAGGTCTTTTACGGCCTGCGCTACCACACCCACGTGACCAAGCCCGACCAGGTGAAGACCTATCACGACCAGGTGGGCTACTGGCTGTGGGAGCCGGCCACCGGCGGCATCATCCACACGCTGACGATTCCGCGCGGCCAGACCGCGATGGCGCATGGCCAGGCGAGCGCCGACGCCACGCAGTTTGAACTCCAGGCCACGCGGGGCGCCGAGACCTTCGGCATCTGCTCCAACCCGTTTCTCGAGCATGCGTTCAAGACCGTCGAGTTCCGCATCAAGGTCACGCTCAACGCCGACGGCACCTGGTCGTACGACGAAGACACGGTGCTGATGATCCGCGGCCAGGCCGAGCCCTTTCACCACACCGACCGCAACACGCTCAGCAAGATCGGCGAAGCCACCCCCAATCCGCTGGCTCGCGCAGCCTGACGGCCAACGCCCGCGAACTCACTCGATGTCGTCGATGTGGCGCGGCCAGCTCGCCTTGAGCAGCGTCGACAACGCGCGGTCGGCGAGCAGCCGGCCGCCCGTCTGGCAGCGCGCGCAGTAGTTGGTCTCGTTGTCGGCGTGCACGATGCGCTGCACCGGCGAGCCGCACACCGGGCACGGCTGGCGGTACTTGCCGTGCACCGCCATCTCGGGGCGAAACGCGGTCACCTTGTCGGGCCAGCCGCCGCTGCGCTCAGCCTCGGCACGCAAGCGCTGCGTCCACTCGCTCAGCACCTCGCGCACCGCCGCGTGCAGGCCTTGCGCCTCTTCGTGGGTCAGCTTGCGCGTCAACGTGATCGGCGACAGCTTCGCACGGTGCAGGATCTCGTCGGCGTAGGCGTTGCCAATGCCGCTGAACAAGCGCGGGTTGGTCAAGCTGCGCTTGAGCGTGTGGTTCTCGGCCGCGAGCTGATGCGCGAATGCGGCGGTGTCGGCCGCGAACACGTCGATGCCGCCGGGATCGATCGCGGCCAGCGCGTCGCGCCCATCGACCAGATGAATCGATGCGCGGCGCTTGGTGCCCGCCTCGGTCAGCACCAACGTGCCCGCCCGAAAGCCGAAGCTCGCCAACGCGCCACGCGCCGGCGGCTTGGCACCGGCGGCCAGCCAGCGCAGGCGTCCGGCAACCATCAGGTGGATCACGACGAACAGCGATCGCCCGGCATCACCCGCCAATTCGAGCACCACCCGTTTGCCCAGCCGCTCGACACCGAGCACACGCCGGCCCTCGATCGACGAGATCGGCGGCACCGCGGTGCGCAGCACGAACGGGTCGGGCACGCGCACCCGCTCCAGCGTGTCGCCATGCAGCTTGGCGGCCAGGCTCTCGACGTAGACGGTGATGTCGGGCAGCTCGGGCACCGGCGCAGTGTGCCAGCGCGGCCTCGCACGATGACTCAGCCCGGGGCTTTGGGCGCTTCCTCGGTGGGCACCAGCGCCGCCACGCCCAGGCTCTGCGCATCACCGCGCTGCTGCAGGCCGGCCACCGTGCCCAGCCGATCGGGTGCCGAGCGATTCTGGCTGGCCTTCCACTTGCCGACCCAGCGTTCGATCGGGATCTCGATGCCGACGATGGCCTTGAGCATCTGCTCGATGTAGTCGGCCGGCGCATCGGTCACCGCCCACGGCACCGCGCTCGCGGCCTCGTGCGTTTGCGTCAGCCGCGTGACGATGGCCAGCACCTCGTCGGGTGGCTCGATGGCGCGCGCTGCGCCATGCACGTGCACGACGGCGTAGTTCCAGGTCGGCACCACTTTGCCGTGCGCACGCTTGGTCGGGTACCACGATGGCGAGATGTAAGCCTGCGCGCCCTGGAACACCGCCACGCTGGCGCCGAGCTGGCGCCACACCGGGTTGGCGCGCGCGACGTGGCCGATCAGCGTGCCGTGCGGTCCGCGCGTGGCGTCGAGCAGGAAAGGGATGTGGTTGACCAGCAGGCCATCGCCGCTTTGCACCACCCAGGTGGCAAGCGGGTGGTCGCGCAGCAGCGCGTGCAGCACCTCGGGTCGTGTCTCTTCGAAATGAGCGGGCAGGTACATCGGTGGTCTCGCGCGGCAAAAGGGCAGGCAGGCGTGTGGGCCAAGGATAATCGCGCTTTGGCCAACGCCGCGCACGGCGCCTCGCTGCGGTTGGCCGGCTCACCCACATCACCCCATGTCCGACATCGCCACCGAGGTCCGGCGTCGCCGCACCTTCGCCATCATTTCGCACCCCGACGCCGGCAAGACCACGCTGACGGAGAAGCTGCTGCTGTTCTCAGGCGCGATCCAGATCGCCGGCTCGGTGAAGGCGCGCAAGGCGTCGCGCCATGCCACATCCGACTGGATGGAGATCGAGAAGCAACGCGGCATTTCGGTGGCTTCGTCGGTGATGCAGATGGAGTACCGCGGCTGCGTGATCAATCTGCTCGACACGCCGGGCCACCAGGACTTCAGCGAAGACACCTACCGCGTGCTGACCGCGGTCGATGCCGCGCTGATGGTGATCGACGCCGCCAACGGCGTGGAGCCGCAGACGCGGCGCCTGCTGCAGGTTTGCCGGGCACGCAACACGCCGATCCTCACCTTCGTCAACAAGATGGACCGCGAGGTGCAGGAGCCGCTGGCGCTGATGGACGAGATCGAGCGCGAACTGGGCATGAGCGTGGTGCCGTTCACCTGGCCGGTGGGCATGGGCAAGGTGTTCCACGGCGTGATGGACTTGAAGCGCGAGCAGATGCGGGTGTTCGTGCCCGGCGAAGACCGCAACCGCGACAACGACGAGATCCTGCTGGGGCTGGCCAACCCGGCCTATGCCGAGCGCTTCGGCGCGCAATACGAACACGCGAAGCACGACATCGAGCTGGTGCGCGAGGCCGCGCCGGCATTCGACGAAGACGCGTTCCTGGCCGGCCACCAGACGCCGATGTTCTTCGGCTCGGCGATCAACAACTTCGGCGTGCGCGAGGTGCTCGACGCGCTGGTCGATCTGGCGCCGCCGCCGGGCGCCAAGCCGGCGATGCAGCGGGTGGTGCAGGCCGACGAGCTCAAGTTCAGCGGCGTGGTGTTCAAGATTCAGGCCAACATGGACCCAGCGCACCGCGATCGCATCGCGTTCGTGCGCGTGGCCTCGGGCCACTTCGAGCGCGGCATGAAGCTCAAGGTCACGCGCTCGGGCAAGGAGCTCAAGCCCAACACGGTGGTGAGCTTCCTGTCGCAGCGGCGCGAGCTGCTCGACGAGGCGTTCGCCGGCGACATCATCGGCATCCCCAACCACGGCGTGCTGCAACTGGGCGACACGCTCACCGAGGGTGAAGCGCTGCAGTTCACCGGCCTGCCGTTCTTCGCTCCGGAGATGTTCCGCAGCGTCGAGGTGGCCGACCCGCTGAAAACCAAACAGTTGAAAGCCGGGCTCACGCAGCTCGGCGAGGAGGGCGCGATCCAGGTCTTCAAGCCGGTGGCCGGCACCGTGCTGCTGCTGGGCGCGGTGGGGCAGTTGCAGTTCGAGGTGGTGGCGCACCGGCTGGAGCACGAATACGGCTGCAAGGCGCGCATCGCCCCGGCGCGCTATTCGATCGCGCGCTGGGTCACCTGCGACGACGCCGACGGCGGCGAGCGCGAGCTGCAGCGCTTCATCGACGGCAACGCGCACCGCATGGCTTACGACGCGGTCGGTGCACCGACATTGTTGGTCGAGTACGCGCCCGAGCTGCGCGCGATCGAGAGCAACTGGCCGAAGATCAAGTTCCACGCGCTGCGCGAGCACGCGGGGCTGGTGTTCCAGAAGCAGCTCGAAGCTTGAGCGCCACGCAGCGGCGCGCTGGTTTCAATTGCGGCGCGCGGCCCAGTAGGTGGCGCCTTCCTTGCCGTAACGCTCGGCATGCGGCATCTCGCGGTCGAGCTGGAAGGTGTCGCCAGGCAGCAGGTGGCGCGTGTCGTCGCCGACTCGCAGCCACATCTCACCTTGCACCACCAGCGCCTTGACCGCGAAGGCGTGCGTGTGGGTATCAAGGGCGGTGTCGGGCTTCCATCGGCGCTCGACGATCTCGTCGAACCCCTGCGCGCGGGTGCTGGTGCTGAAGGCCTCGAAGGTGAAGGCGCTCATCGTGGGTGTCTCCACTGGCGATCGATCACGCCCATCGTAGCGCCGCCCGCCGGCCGCGCGCGGCGGGCGGGAATCAGGCCGCAGCGCGCCTATGCAGCGCGGCCGGGCACCTGGGGCGACTCGCTCTGCAGATCGTGCGACATCGCTTGCAGCCACACCTTGGCGGACTCCGACCAGATCTTCTGCGCCGAGCCCAGCCACTGCATTGGCCCATTGGGCCCGGGCGGCTCGATGAGGTCTTGCGCCGAGCCCAGCGCGATGCGCCCATCGCGCGCGAACAGCGGGCTCATCCATTGGCTGGCGATCGACTCCACCTCCTTGAACCACGCCGCCTGCACGTCGAGCAGGCTGGCGGTGACCTGGCTCGACAGCTGCGCCCAGCGCGTGGCCTGCTCGGCGGCAAAGCCGATCGGCGCGCCGGCCAGCTGCTGCGGCGTGTCGGCACGCTGCACCTGTTCGGCCTCAACCTCGGCGTCGTGGCGCAGACCCTGCCAGGTTTGCTCACTGGCGTGCTGCACCTGCTCGGCGAACTGCGACCACAAGGTGGTGGCCAGGCTCAGGGGTGCCTGGAAGATCGCCGCCGCGCTGGCGTCACTCGCCGGCGGCGGTGCCGCCTTGGCCGCGGGGCCCGTGCGCCGCGTCGGCGCGCGGCCGGGGGTGCTGCGCGAAGAAGAAGTCTTGCCGCGCGCGGGCGGCGAGGCGGTTGGCTTGCGTAACATGGCATGTCTCCCGTGGCAATCGCGCCGACTGGCGGCGGTTGACTGACGCTAGTCGCTGTCGGTGAGCTGCGCTTTGATCGCGCGCAGACTCAGGCACGATGGATGGGGTCGATCCATGGCACCGACTCGGGTTTTTCGACCGGCTCGATGTCCAGGTTGACCGCCACCGCCTCGCCGTCGCTGCGCACCAGAACACACTCGAGCACGTCGGTGGCGCTGGCGTTGATCTCCTGGTGCGGCACGTAGGGCGGCACGTAGATGAAGTCGCCGGGCCCGGCCTCGGCGGTGAACTGCAATCGCTCGCCCCAGCGCATGCGGGCGCGCCCGCGCACCACGTAGATCACGCTCTCCAGCGGACCATGGTGATGGGCGCCGGTCTTGGCGTCGGGGTGGATGTGCACGGTGCCAGCCCACAGCTTTTGTGCGCCCACGCGCGCGAAGTTGATGGCCGCCTTGCGGTCCATGCCCGGTGTCTGCGCGGTGTTGGGGTCGAGCTGGTCGCCGGCCACCACGCGCACGCCGTCGTGCTTCCAGCGAGCTGAGGGGTCTGTGTCCATCGGCGCTCCTGCGAGGCCCGGATGCTACGCCGATGGGTCAGGCCGCGCCGGCTTGTCGGGCCTCGAGTTCGCGCAACTCGGTCTTCAGCACCTTGCCGTAGTGGTTTTTGGGCAGGGCCTGCACGAAGCGGTAGCACCGCGGCCGCTTGAAGCGCGCGATGTGCTGCTGGCAAAAGGCATCGAGTTCGGCGGCCTCGAGCGGCCCGCGCTTCACCACGTAGGCGACCACCAGTTCGCCCCACTCGTCGTCGCGGCGGCCGATTACGCTGGCTTCCTGCACCGCCGGGTGCTGCAGCAGCACCTCCTCGACTTCGCGCGGGTAGATGTTGCTGCCGCCGCTGATGATCAAGTCCTTGCTGCGGTCGAGCAGCGTCAGGAAGCCCTCGTCGTCGAGCCGCCCGACGTCGCCGGTGTAGAGCCAGCCGTCGCGAATGGCCGCAGCGGTGGCCTCGGGCTGCTGCCAGTAGCCCTGCATCACGGTGTCACCGCGCACGCAGACCTCGCCGATCGCGCCGACGGGTAGTGCGTGGCCTTGGTCACCGCGAATCGATACCTCGAGCATCGGCTGCGCGTGGCCCACCGACGCCAGCCGCTCGCGGTGGCGCAGGTGCGCGTGATCGTTGATCACGTCGCGCGGCAACACGGTGATGGTCATCGGGCTTTCGCCCTGGCCGTAGATCTGCGCGAAGTGCGGGCCGATCACCTGCAGTGCGCGCTCGATGTCGGCCAAGTACATCGGGCCGCCACCGTAGGTGATGGTGGCCAGGCCCTCGGGCCTGGACCGCAGCGCGGCCACGTGATCGACCAACCGGCGCACCATCGTCGGCGCCGCGAAGAACGATGCGTTGCCCCAGTGCGCTGCCAGCTCAACGACCTCGGCCGGCTCGAAGCCGCCCGACGCCGGCACCACGTTGACGCCCGCGTGCATCACGTAGGGCAGGTGGTACAGCCCGCCGCCATGTGACAGCGGCGCCGGATGCAGCATCGCGTCGCCGGGGGCAACACCTTGCACCTCGCTCAAGTAGGCCAGGCTGGCCGCGCGCAGCTGGCGAGCGGCCAGCACCACACCCTTCGGGCGGCCGGTGGTGCCGCTGGTGTAGAACAGCCACGCGGCATCCGTGTCGCTGCGTTCGACGGGTTCCGCCACGCACAGCGCATCGTGCGGCAGCTCCGGGAGTGCACCATGCAGTGACGTGGCCAGGTCCGCGGCGCTGAGCACCCCGAGCTGATCGGGGTCGACAAACGCCAGCCGCGCGCCGCTGTGCTGCAGGATCCACGCCACCTCGCGCGGGTGCAGCTTGGCGTTGATCGGCACCGCGGCCGCACCGGCCCACCAGATGCCCCACAGCATCACCAGGTACTCCGGCCGGTTGTGGAGCCACAGGCCCACGCGATCACCCGGTGCGACACCCTGGCCGTGCAACCAAGCCGCCAGGCCCGTTGCGCGACGCGCGAACTCGGCGTAGCTGCACCAGGGCTGCACGCCGTGGCCGATCGCCGTGCGCTCGCCGTGGCGCTGCGCGGTGCGGGTGAGCCACCACGCCAGGTTCATCGCGCTCGCCCCACCACCATGCCCGCGTCAGGGGCGCGAGAATAACGAAAGCCCATTGACCTTGCCTAAGGAACGCCGATTGATGACCGGCCCCGCAGCCATTGCCGCCGCGCCGCGCCTGGCGCTGTACCTGGATCTGATTCGCTGGGATCGCCCCGCTGGCTGGCTGTTGCTGCTGTGGCCCACGCTGTCGGCATTGTGGATCGCCGCCGACGGCTTTCCGGGTTGGCATTTGCTGATCGTGTTCGTCGCCGGCACCGTGATCATGCGCAGCGCCGGCTGTTGCGTGAACGACGTCGCCGACCGCGACTTCGATCGACACGTCAAGCGCACCGCCGAGCGCCCGGTGACCAGCGGCCGAGTCAGCGTGCGCGAGGCATTGGCGTTGGGCGCCGCACTCGCCGTGGCTGCCTTCGCGCTGGTGCTGACCACCAACCCACCCACAGTGTGGCTGTCGCTGGCCGGGCTGACGGTGACGCTGCTGTACCCGTTTGCCAAGCGGGTGACGCCAATGCCGCAGGTGGTGCTCGGCGTCGCATTCAGTTTCGGCATCCCGATGGCATTTGCCGCCGCGCTGGGCGCGCAGGACTGGACGCTGCATGCCGTGCCCGATGCGGTGCCCCCGCACGCGTGGTGGCTGCTGCTGGGCAACATCTTCTGGGTGCTGGCCTACGACACCGAATACGCCATGGTCGATCGCGACGACGACTTGCGCATCGGCATGAAGACCGCCGCCATCACGCTGGGCCGCTTCGACGTGCCTGCAGTGATGGGGTTCTACGCGATCTACCTGCTCAGCTGGTCGGCCTTGGGCGACGCGCTCGGCCTGGGCGGCTGGTTCCAGCTCGGCATCGCCGCCGCCGCCGCGCAGGCGTTGTGGCACTACACGCTGATTCGCGGGCGCACGCGCGAGCCCTGCTTCAAGGCATTTCGCCTCAACCACTGGCTGGGCGCCAGCGTGTTCACGGGCGTGGCGCTGGATCTGGCGCTGCGCTAGCGGGCCTGGGCGCCGCCGGGGCGCCGAACTCCTCGCCGAGCGTGCGTGCCCGCTCGCGCGCCGCGTGCAGGGCCCGCACGAAGGCGGCCTTCACGGCGTCGTTGTCGAGCGACATCAGCGCGGCATAGGTGGTGCCTCCCTTGGAGGTGACCCGCTCGCGCAACACGGCCGGGGAGTCTTTGGACTGTTGCGCCAGCGCGGTGGCGCCGGCAAAAGTGGCCAGCGCCAGGCGCCTGCCCTGTTCGACCGAGAGTCCCATCTCGCCGGCAGCCTGGATCATCGCCTCGATGAAGTAGTACACGTAGGCCGGGCCCGACCCCGACAACGCCGTCACTGCGTCGAGATCGCGCTCGCGCTGCAACCACATCAGCTCGCCGCTGGGCGCGAGCACCTGCTCGGCGGCGGTGCGGTCGGTGCCGCCCACTGCCGGTGTGGCATACAAGCCGGTGATGCCCAGGCCGACCAGTGCGGCCGTGTTCGGCATCGCGCGCACCACACGCTGGCTGCCGGTGGCCGCCACCAGCGCATCGGTGCGGATGCCGGCCATCACGCTCAACTGCAGCGCGTTGGCGACAAACGGAGCACACGGGCGCGCCGCGGCTGCAAACGACTGCGGCTTGACCGCCCATACCACCAGCGGCACATCGTCCAAATGGCCATCGGCGGCCGGAAGGGCCAACACGCCAAACTGCAACGCCAGCTTCGCGCGCTGGCGATCGTCGGGCTCGATCACCAGCACAGTGGCCGGAATGCGCCCGCCCTGCAGCAAGCCGCCGATCAGCGCGCTGGCCATGTTGCCACCGCCGACGAAGGCGATCTCGGGGCGCATGGCGTTGTTCATCGGGCCAGTGTAGACGTGCCGTTGCCCCATACCGGGCGCGCGGCCATCGCCCGCACGCCCCAAGGCACACGAATGGGGGGCGGCATTTGCGCGCATGGCAGGCGTGAATGCCGCCCGCGTCGCCCGTTGTACAAAGGTCGCGCCACGACCTACAGTGGCGCGGTTCACGTCACCGGTGCGAGACCATGAGCAAACTGTCCTACGTTGACGAAGCGGCCGACGGCCCCTGGGCCAACTACCTCGCGCAGGTGGACCGCGTGGTGCCCTATCTCGGGCCACTGGCGCGCTGGGCCGAAACGCTCAAGCACTGCAAGCGCGCACTGATCGTCGACGTGCCGATCGAGATGGACGATGGCAGCGTCGCCCACTTCGAGGGCTTTCGTGTCCAGCACAACCTGTCGCGCGGGCCGGGCAAGGGCGGCGTGCGCTACCACCCGGCCGTCACGCTCGACGAGGTGATGGCGCTGGCGGCGTGGATGTCGGTCAAGAACGCGGCTGTCAACCTGCCCTACGGCGGCGCCAAAGGGGGCATCCGCGTCGATCCGAAGGCGCTGTCGCTGAAGGAGCTCGAGAAACTGACGCGCCGCTACACCAGCGAGATCGGCATCATCATCGGCCCGCAGCAGGACATCCCGGCGCCCGACGTCAACACCAACGCTCAGATCATGGCGTGGATGATGGACACCTACTCGATGAACGTCGGCGCCACCGCCACCGGCGTGGTCACCGGCAAGCCGATCCATCTGGGCGGCTCGCTCGGACGCGTCAAGGCCACCGGCCGCGGCGTGTTCGTGACGGGCCGCGAAGCAGCGCGGCGCATCAACCTCGAACTGCAAGGCGCGCGTGTCGCGGTGCAGGGGTTCGGCAACGTGGGCTCGTCGGCGGCCGAGTTGTTCCATGGCGCGGGCGCCAAGATCGTCGCCGCGCAGGACCACACCGGCACCATCGCCAATGCCAGGGGGCTGGACCTCGCGACCCTGATGCCGCACGTGCGCGAGGCCGGCGGCGTGGCCGGTTGCCCGGGCGCCGAGCGCATCGACGACGAGTCGTTCTGGGACCTCGACTGCGACATCTTGATTCCGGCGGCGCTCGAGGGGCAGATCACCGCGGCGCGCGCGCGCCGCATCAAGGCCAAACTGGTGCTCGAAGGCGCCAACGGCCCCACGCTGATGGCCGCCGACGACGTGCTGGCCGATCGCGGCATTCTGGTGGTGCCCGACGTGATCTGCAATGCCGGCGGCGTGACGGTCAGCTACTTCGAGTGGGTGCAAGACTTCTCTTCGTTCTTCTGGACCGAAGACGAGATCAACCTGCGCCTGGACAAGATCATGGTGGGCGCACTCAAGCGCATCTGGGACACCGCGGACCAGCACAAGATCTCGCTGCGCACGGCGACGTTTGCGGTGGCTTGCGAACGCATCCTGATGGCGCGACAGGAGCGCGGCCTGTACCCGTAGTCCGCGCCGCCTTCGCGCAGCCGCCGTCAGGCTCGCTCGCCGAAGATCGCGCTGCCGACCCGCACGATGGTCGCACCCTCGGCGATCGCCGCCTCAAGGTCGGCGCTCATGCCCATCGACAGGGTGTCGAGCGCCAAGCCGTACGCGTTGAGCTCGAACAGCAAACGCGCCAGTGCGTGGTGCGGTGCGCGTTGCGCCGCGAAGTCGCCCTGCGGCTCGGGAATCGCCATCAGGCCGCGCAAATGCAGCCGCGGCAGCGCCGCCACCGCCTGCGCCAGCGCCGGCGCGTGATCGGGAACGACGCCGCTCTTGCTGAGCTCGCCGCTGATGTTGACCTGCAGACACACCTGCAGCGGCGGCAGCCCCTCAGGGCGCAGTGCCGACAGCCGTTCGGCGACCTTGAGTCGATCCACCGTGTGCACCCAATCGAACGACGCCGCGACGACTCGTGCCTTGTTGCTCTGTAGAGGCCCGATCAGATGCCACTCGATCTGGCCGCGCAGATCGGCCAGCGATTCCATTTTCTCGAGGGCCTCCTGCACATAGTTCTCGCCGAAGGCGTGCTGCCCGCACGCGTGCGCCTCCCGCACCGCTTGCGGGCCGAAAGTCTTTGTCACAGCCAGCAACGTGACGCTTTGCACGGGACGTTGCGAGGTCTCGCATGCAGTCGCGATACGCGTGCGCACTTGTTGTAACTTCGCTGCGACGCTGCTCATAATGCCCGGCAGCCTACACCCCCAACGGCGTTTCAATGGACATCACGCAACTGCTCGCGTTCTCGGTCAAGAACAAGGCTTCCGACCT
>JBIODO010000041.1:0-16059 GCA_044445225.1 Burkholderiales bacterium | reverse complement strand
CCCTGCGCGCGCAGGTAGTCGCTGCGCTGCGGTGGTGCCGCGCTCTGGCCGGTGGCGGCGGCTGTGGGGTCGAAGCCCGTCTGGCCCACCGCCCAGCGGTGGCATTCGTACTCGTCGCTGGCCTGCTTCTCGGCGGTTTGGCCGAGCTTTGGATAAACATAGCTGCGCGCGACCGCGCCCGAACCGTCTGCCGCACCGATGATCGGTGACGGCACGACCTCGTAGCCGCCGCCAGCGTACTCACGGTAGTACACGCCGTTGGCGTACCAGTAACCCAGGCCGCCGATCGTCACCACGGTGGCGAACGCGGGCAAGCCGGTGATCACAACCCCGAAGGGCGGACGGACCACGACGTATGAGCCGCCATAGGGTGCATACCAGACACCACCGTAGTAGCCGTAGCGCGCCCCGTGCCAGGGCACCCAATACGTGTGTGCCGGCACAGCGCCCACGCGCCAACCCGCCACCGGGTAGTAGTGGCCGTGGCCATAGGCGCCATCCCACCACTGGCCGCGCGGCACCGCCCCTGGCGGTGGGGCATAGCCGGGGTGATAGCCCGGCGCCCCACCGTGGCCGCCGTGGCCGCCCTGCGCCATCGCCTGCACGGCGCACAGGCAGGCAGCGCACAACACGGCGACGGCTGAGGCTCGAATCTTGAACATGCTGCGTTCTCTCTTGCGGATCGGTGGGTACACGGGGCTCGATCAGCCGACGCGGTAGCCGCGGCCGGTCATGCACGCGCCCATCGCGCGGCGAAAATTGTTCACCGGCACCTGCTGTGCGGAGACATGCTGCGCATAGGCCTGCTCGGCCGACTGCACGCGCGCCTCGTGTGCGGCCGCGCCGATCATGGTGCCGAAGATCGCGCCGAGCACCATGCCCTGGCCGGTGTTGTGCGGCGACGAGATCGCCGCACCGACGATCGCGCCGGTGGCGGCACCGGCCACCACCTCGGCGCCGTCGCGCACGACCCCGGGGGGCGGCGGTGGCACGCCGCGCATCGGCGTCATGCCGGGGTCGACGCCCGTTTCGCGCACGGCCCAGCGGTAGCACTCGTAGCGGTCGCGATCCTGCTTGGCCTCGTCCTGCGACAGCTCGGGGTAGAAGTACACCGCCTGCGGCGGCGGCGCTTGCACAGGCGGCGGCGGTGGGTAGGGGCGCGGTGGCGCCACCACGCAGCCGGCCAGCGCCAGTGCCAGCGCGGCACTCAAGAAAGAAGAAGGCAACGCGCGGCAAACCATCTTGGGTGTGTCCATGAGCTAGCAACGGCGCAGTCTGCACCCATGGTGGACAGGAGCGAAGCGTAAAGGTTTGCAAAGCGGTGCCGGTGTGAGGGATGTAGCGGTTTGGCGCCCGAGCACCGCCAGCGGCACGTGGGCGCTCGATCCGCTGGCGCCGCGCCGGCGACGTGTCGCGACGCCCGCCGACGGGCCATCGCAAGCCGCTGCCCGGCGGAGCCGGCGCACGCCACGATGCGCCCATCCAACCGGGAGCCTCCATGAACACGAGCCCGCCGCTGTCGATCGTCGTCGTCGAAATCCTGAGGCACACGCCACATTGGGTGTGGCTGATCCTTGCCGCGATCACGCTGCTGGGCGCATTGCAACTGCGCCAGTACCGCATCTCGCGCGGCCGCCTGCTGCTGGCGCCGATCGCGCTGGGCGCTTACTCGCTGTGGGGCGCCAGCAGCGCGTTCGGCGCGGCCGCGGTGCCGGCGTGGCTGGCCGGCATGGCGCTGACGCTCTTGGCCAGTCGCGCCCTGCGTGGGCCGCGCACGATCGAGGTGGCGGCCGACGGCCGCTTCGTGCTGCCCGGCAGCCCCTGGCCGCTGCTGTTGATGTGGGCCATCTTCGGATTGCGTTACGCGGTGGCGGTGACGCTGGTGTTCCACCCAGCCTGGGCTCATGGCGGCGCCATGGCGGTCGGTGTGGCCACGTTGTACGGCGCGCTGTTCGGCCTGTTCGCCGCGCGGGCCTGGCGTGTGCTGCAATCGGCACGCTGGCCCGGCTCGGTTCAAGTGGCGTGAGTCGGCGCCGATAGACTCCTGATCAACCGCAATCCCGCCCCGATGGACTCGATCGACCGCTTTCTGCTCTTCTTCGTCACCCCCACGGTGTTTGCGCTGTCGGTGCTCGAGGCCGTGGTGCTGGCGCGGCGCCAGCGCTATGACTGGCGTGCCTTCGGTGCATCGGCGTTCGACCTGGTGGCGCGCATCGCGGTGGGCATCTTCCTGCCGCTGTCGATCGCCACGCCCTTCATCGTCTGGGCAGTGGCGCATCGGGTTTCGAGCCTCACGCTCGACGGCCCGCTGGCGCTGCTGATCCTCTTTGTCGGTCAGGAGTTCTGCTACTACTGGTACCACCGCGCCGCACATCGCGTGCGCTGGTTCTGGTGCAACCACTCGGTGCACCACTCGCCCAACGAACTCAACCTGTCGGCGGCCTACCGCATCGGCATGGTCGGCAAGCTCACCGGCACGCCGTTGTTCTTCGTGCCGCTGATGTGGCTGGGCTTCTCGCCACGGCTCGTGCTGCAGGCACTGACGTTCAACCTGCTGTACCAGTTCTGGCTGCACACCACCTGGGTGCCCAAGCTCGGTTGGCTCGAGGGCATCGTCAACACGCCGTCGGCGCACCGCGTCCACCACGGCTCGAACCCCGAGTACCTCGACACCAACTACGGCGGCGTGCTGATGGTGTTCGACCGCCTGTTCGGCACCTATCGCGCCGAGCGCAAGGACGTGCCGGTGCGCTATGGCCTGGTGCAACCGCTGACTTCCAACAACCCGTTGAGGGTCGAGTTCAACGAGTGGGCGCGCTTGGGCGCCGACCTGTGGCGCGCACGCAGCCTGCGCGCGGCGTGGGGCGCTCTGTTCATGCCGCCGAGCTGGCGCGCCGAGGGCCTCGACCCACTGGCCACCGAGTTGCCGGCGCGCGTGCCTGCGGCGCGCCAATGAACGTGGCGCCGCTGCCCGCGGGCGCCGCTGCCCCCGGGCGTTGGCGCGTGCTGCTGTGGCTGTGGCACGAGCTGCGGGTGGGCCTGCCGATCAGCCTGATGGCGGCGGTGTTCATCAGCACGATGTTCCGCGACCCGTTCGGGCGCACGTTGATCTACTCGTTGTGCATCGGCCTGAGCATCCAGTTTCTCATCGAGGGCGGCCGCTACCTCGGCACCGCCTGGCTGCGCCGGCGCGACCCTGCGAGCGTGCCGCAAGGCTCGATGTGGCCGGGTTGGGCCTGGATGGGCCCGTGGTCGGTGGGCGCCGCGGTGATCGGCTATTTCGGCGGCTCGTTGCTGGCCGACCTGTTGACCGGCCAGCGCCACACACGCGATCCGCTTGGCTCCGATCTGCGACCGCTGTCGTTGATCCTGATGCTGAGCCTGGGCTTCACGGTGAGCGCGGTCTACTTCTTCTATTCGCGCGGCCGCCTGGCGGCGCTGCAGGCGGCCACCGAGGCCGCGCAGCGCAGCGCCACCGAGGCGCAGCTCAAGCTGCTGCAATCGCAGCTCGAGCCGCACATGCTGTTCAACACGCTGGCCAACCTGCGCGTGCTGATCGGCGTCGATCCGGCGCGCGCGCAGACCATGCTCGACCGGCTGATCGCATTCCTGCGCGCCACGCTGGCCGCCTCGCGCAGCGGCTCGCATGCGCTGGCCGACGAGTTCGCGCGCATCGACGACTATCTGGCGTTGATGGCGGTGCGCATGGGACCGCGGCTGGCGGTTCGCATCGAGCTGCCCGACACCTTGCGCGAGCTGTCGGTGCCGGCGTTGCTGCTGCAGCCGCTGGTGGAAAACGCCATTCGCCACGGGCTGGAGCCCAAGGTTGCCGGTGGCCGCGTCGAGATCAGCGCGCGCCGTGAAGCCGGCGTGCTGGTGCTCGAAGTGCGCGACACCGGTGGTGGACTGGCCGCCGACCCCGCGGGTGACGGCAGCCGGTTCGGCTTGCGCCAGGTGCGCGAGCGGCTGGCCGCGCTCTACGGCGATCGCGCCTCGCTGACGCTGCAGGCCGCGCCCGACGATCAGGGCGGCGTGCTTGCCCGCGTGCGCATGCCATTGAAGAGCGCGCCATGACGCCACCGCGTGCGTTGATCGCCGAAGACGAGCCGCTGCTGCTGCGCGGCTTGAGCGACGAGCTGCGCACGCTGTGGCCCGAGCTGCAGGTGGTCGCCGCGGTGGGCGACGGCGACACCGCGCTGCGCGAGGCCTTGCAGCAGCATCCCGCGGTGTGCTTTCTCGACATTCGCATGCCGGGCCTGAGCGGCCTCGAAGTGGCGCAGGCACTGGCCGAAGACTGGCCCGCCGGCGAACCCTTCCCGCTCTTGGTATTCATCACTGCCTACGACCAGTACGCCGTGCAGGCCTTCGACGCGCAGGCGGTGGACTACCTGGTCAAGCCGCTGCACAGTGACCGCTTGGCGGCCTGCGTGCAGCGCCTGCGCGCACGCCTGGCCGAGCGGACGCCGGCCGATGCGTTGCCGCAGGCGCTCGAGCAACTGCGCGCCTTGCTGGCGGCGTCTGGGACCGGTAGCACCGAGCGGCTCGAGGTGATCCAGGCCGGCGTGGGCAACACCGTGCACCTGGTGCCCGTCGACGACGTGGTCTATTTCGAGGCGGCCGATAAATACGTGCGCGTGATCACCACCGATCGCGAGCACTTGATTCGCATGTCGCTGCGCGAATTGCTGCCGCGGCTCGATCCGCAACGCTTCTGGCAAGTGCATCGCGGCACGGTGGTGCGCGCGCGCTCGATCGCCAGCGCGTTGCGCCACGAATCGGGCAAGGTCACGCTGACCTTGCGCGAGCGCCCCGAGCGCCTGACGGCCAGCCGCCTGTACGCGCATTTGTTCAAAGGCCTTTGAGCCGTCGGCTGGTGCGCGTGTGAGTGCCCGGCTCGTGGCACGGCGCGCCCTCTACAATCGGCCGCAGTTGCAGTTTCGCGAACGCATCGTGGCCATCAACAACGGAGCCTCCACCGCCGGACCCGCAGCGCCTGAAAGCACGCCGCTGGAGTCGGAGCTCGCGGTCGCGCTGGTGCAGGTGCTCAATCTGGACCTCAAAGCCGAGGAGATCGACCCGCGGGCCTCGTTGTTCAACGAGGGCCTGGGGCTCGATTCGATCGACGTGCTCGAGCTCGCGCTGGAGGTGTCGCAGCGCTACGGCTTCCAGTTGCGCGCCGACGACGAGAACAACCACGCCATCTTCCAGTCGCTGCGCACGTTGGCGGCGCACGTGGCGCAACACCGCACCCGATAGGACCGGCGCGATGCCGAGTTGGCGAATGGTGGCCGCCGGGCTGGCACTGGCCGGCTACGCGCTGGCATCGCACGTGTTGATGGTGCTGGCCGGCGACAAGACCTGGGCGGTGGCCGCGCTGCTCGCGCCGTTGGTGCTGGCAGTGGGCGGTGTGGCCTGGCGGCACCGCCATCTGCCCACACTGCTGCTGTGCGGGGCCCTGCTCGGATGGCTCATCTGGGTCGGCGCATCGGGTCAGGCCCATGACATCAACCGCCTGTACCTGCTGCAGCATGCGGGCATCCACTTCGCGTTGGGCTGCGCATTCGCCTACACCCTCAGGCCGGGAACCACGCCGCTGATCACCGCGCTGGCAGCGCGCGCGCAGCACGGCACGATGACACCGGTCAAGGCGCTCTACACACGGCGCGTCACCGCAGTGTGGGCGTGCTACTTCGGCGTGATGGTGGTGTTGTCGCTGACGCTGTACGCCTGGGCGCCGTGGTGGGTGTGGTCGATGTTTGCCAATCTCGCCACGCCGGTGGCGGCAATCGGCTTGTTCGTCGGCGAACACTGGCTGCGCTATCGGCTGCACCCCGAGTTCGAACGCGCATCGATGCTGCAGGCGTTGCGCGCCTATCGCAGCACGCCGGTGGTCGAGGCGCGCCGACCGTGAAGCCGGGCTCCACCCGATTCAGCGCAGCGGCGATGGCGCGCACGCTGGCCTGGCGCGACGGCGAGGCGATCACGCTGGCGCAATGCGTGGCCGAAGCCACCGCCTTCGCCGAGCGCTTGCCTGCCAACGGCCAGCCGGTGAACCTGTGCAGCGACCGCTATCTGTTCACGCTGGCCTTGCTGGCCGCGTTGCTGCGCGGCCAGACCAGCCTGATGCCGCCCAACGCGATGCCGCACACGCTTCATCAACTGGGCGACCCGGCGTCGCCCGCCTATGCACTGATCGACGACGCGTCGCAAGACACCGGCGGCCTGCGATCGTTCGTGGTGTCCAGGCCCGCGGTCGCGGCCAGCGGCGCCACCGCGCTCCAGGTGAATCCGCTGCAGTGGGTGGCCTGCCTGCTGACGTCGGGCTCGACCGGCGCGCCGCAGCCGCAGCGCAAGCGCTGGGACGCGCTGCAGTTGAGCATCGAGGCCGAGGCGAGCAGCCTGTGCGCGCTGCTCGATTGGCCGTCGATCGTCGGGCTCAACATCGTGGCCACCGTGCCGCCGCAGCACAGCTACGGTTTCGAGTCGTCGGTGCTGCTGGCGCTGCTGGGCGGTGCCGCGTTCGATGCCGGCCGTCCGTTCTACCCCGCCGACATCGCCGAGGCGCTGACGCGATTGCCGCGACCGCGCGCGCTGGTGACCACGCCGGTGCACTTGAAAGCGCTGTTGTTGTCCGGTGCATCGCTGCCGCCGGTGGACTTGGTGTTGTCGGCCACGGCGCCGCTGTCTCCGCAACTGGCCCAGCAGGCCGAGTTGCAGCTGGCGTGCCGCCTGATCGAAATCTACGGCTGCACCGAGGCCGGCCAGGTGGCGGCGCGCCGCACCACGGCGACGGACGTGTGGACCACGCTGCCCGGCCTGAATGTCGAATCGCAGCTCGGCGACGACGGCGAGCGCTTCGTGGTCAGCGGCGGCCACGTGCTCGAAGCGACGCCGCTGGCCGATCAGCTCGAGCTGATCGATGCGCAGCACTTTCGCCTGCTCGGGCGCGCCAATGACCTGATCCACGTGGCGGGCAAGCGCAGTTCGCTGGCGCACCTGAACTTTCACTTGAACCGCATCGACGGCGTCGACGACGGCGTGTTCTGGCTGCCCGAGGGCGTGGCCGACGGCGTGGTGCGGCTGGTGGCGTTCGTGGTGGCGCCCACCTTGAGCGTGCGCCAGATCATCGCCGCGCTGCGCCCGCGGGTCGAAAGCGCCTTCCTGCCGCGCCGCGTGATCCACGTCGAGGCGTTGCCGCGTCAAGCCACCGGCAAGATCACCGAGCAGGCGCTGCGCGAGTTCGCGCTGCGCACGTTGGCGCAGGCCGATCGGCACAGAGCCCCCTGATGCACGACGGCGCTGCGGCCGCGCACGAATCGACGCATCGCATCGGCGCCGATCTGCGAGCCTTCGACGGCCACTTTCCCGGCGCGCCGGTGCTGCCCGGTGCCTACCTGCTGGCGCTGGTGCTGCGCGAGCTCGAGCAGCAACCGGCGCTGCGTGCACGCTTGGGTGCCACGCTGCTGGTGCAGCAGGTCAAGTTTCTGGCGCCGGTGGGCCCGGGCCAGACGCTGCGCATCCGGCTCGAGGCGCAGCCGCACGGCATCGACTTCTCGGTGCACCACGGCGCCACGCTGGTGGCGCGCGGGCAATTGGGCGGCACGCCACGGGCCGCGGCGCCGTGAGCATGACCCGCTTGCGTGCATGCGCGAATCCCGACACGCTGGTGCGGAGCGCAGCGCGCAGGGTGAGCCGTTGACCGCGGCACCCTCGCCCGCCGAGGCCTGGGCGCGCGAGAGCGAGCGCGGGAGCCGTCTGGCGCTGCGTGTGATGGCGTTCATCGCGGTGACGTTCGGACGCCGCGTCGCACGCTGGGTGCTGCACCCGATCACGCTGTACTTCGTGTTGTTCGCGCGCGGCAGCCGGCGCCACAGCAGGCGCTATCTCGAGCGCGCGCTCGGGCGGCCGGCGCGCGTGAGCGATCTGTACCGCCACGTCTTCACGTTTGCCGCCATGGTGCTCGACCGCGTGTACTTCGCGCGCGGCCGCCTGCACGAGTTCGAGCTGCACGCCGAGGGCACGCCGATGATCGACGAGCTGATCGCGCAGGGCCGCGGCGCGCTGCTGCTGGGCGCGCACCTGGGCAGCTTCGAAGCGCTGCACGCGGTGGGCGCAGGCCGGCCGGGGTTGCGCGTGGCGATGGCGATGTTCCCCGACAACGCCCGCATGATCCACGACACGCTGCACGCGATCGCGCCGCACTTTCACCTCGACATCATCACCATCGGCCACAGCCACTCGACGCTGGCGGTGCGCGACTGGCTCGACGGCGGCGGCCTGGTAGGCCTGCTGGGCGATCGTGTGCTGGGCACCGAAGGGGCGCGCACCCGCTTCATCGAGTTGCCCTTCCTGGGCCACCCCGCGCGCTTCAGCGATGGGCCATTGCGGTTGGCGATGCTGTTGCGCCAGCGCGTAGTGTTCATGGCCGCGCTGTACCGCGGTGGGCGCCGCTACGACGTGCACCTCGAGCCGCTGGCCGATTTCACGCAGCCGAGCACCGATCCGGCCGAGCGCGACAATCGCCTGCGCGAAGCGCTGCAGGCCTACGTGCAACGGCTCGAAGCCATGTGCCGCGAAGCGCCCTACAACTGGTTCAACTTCTTTGACTTCTGGAACGAGGATGGCTCCTGATCGCCGGCAAGCCTGCGTCACCGTTCTGGCGCTGGCGGCGGCCGCGCCTGCCCGGGCGGCATTCGGCTTGGACGAGCTGATGGCCACGCTCGCGCAGCGCAAGGCAGGCGAAGCGCGCTTCGCCGAGGAGCGCTTCGTCTCCGGGCTCGATCAGACGCTCAATTACACCGGCACGCTGAGCTTCAGCGCACCCGATCGGCTGGAGCGCCAGACGCTGACACCGCGCCGCGAATCGTTCGTCGTCGAAGGCAATCAGCTCACGCTGCAGCGCGGCGAACGCGTGCGCCACCTGGCACTCGACAGCGTGCCCGAGCTGGCGGCGATGGTGACCGCCCTGCGCGGCACCTTGAGCGGCGACGGATCGGCACTGCAGCGCTACTTCGCCGCCACGGTCGACGGCCGAGCGGCGCGCTGGACGCTAACCCTGGTGCCGCTGGACTTTCGTCTGCTCGGCGTGGTGCGGCTGCTGCGCATCGACGGCATGCATGCCGACGTGCGCGTGGTCGAACTGCAACTGGCCGATGGCGACCGCTCGGTGACGACGATCGAGCCGATCGCGCCCAAGGCGCGCTCCGCAACCCAGTGACCGCACCCCCGCTGTCGCGCCGCGGCTGGGTCGCAGTGCTGTCGTGGCTGGCCGCGCTGGCCGTCGGCACCCTGGTGATCGTGCACACGCGCTTCAGCGCCGACCTGTCGGCGTTCCTGCCGGCAGCGCCCGACGCGCGCCAGCGGGCGCTGGTCGAGCAGCTGAAGAGCGGTATCGCCGCGCGCACGCTGCTGATCGCCATTCGCGGCGGCGACGCCACTCAGCGCGCGCTGGCCTCGCGCGCGCTGGCCGAGCGCTTGCGGGCCAATGCCGCGTTCGAACAGGTGCTCAACGGCGACTTCACGGCATTCGCCGCCATCGGCCGCTGGGTGTTCGAGCATCGCTACCTGCTGAGCCCGGCGGTGGACGCGCAGCGCTTCAGCGCCGAGGGCCTGCGCGAAGCGATCGACGACACGCTGTCGCTGCTGGGCACGCCAGCCGGCACGCTGGTCAAGCCGCTGCTCGATCGCGACCCCACCGGCGAGGCGCAGCGCATCGCCGAGAGCGCGCTGACGGGCGGCGGCCCGCGCACGCAAGACGGCATCTGGGTGTCGCGCGACGGCCAGAGCGCACTGCTGATGACGCAAAGCCATGCGGAAGGCAGCGACCTCGATGCGCAGGCGCAGACCCTGGCGGCGATGGCTCGGGAGTTCGCCGCGGTGGCCGCGCCGGAGCTCGAGCTGCAATTGAGCGGCACCCCGAAGTTCGCGGTCGACAGTCGAACCCAGATCCAGACAGAAACCAAGGCCCTGGCCATCACCGGTACCGTGCTGATGGGCACTCTGCTGTTGGTCGCCTTCGCGTCGCTGCGCGCACTGGCCGCGGCGATGTTGCCGGTGGCCACCGGCATCGTCGCGGGGGTGGCCACGGTGTCGCTGGTGTTCGGCAGCGTGCATGGCGCGACGCTCGGCTTCGGCACCACGCTGATCGGCGAGGCGGTCGACTACGCGATCTACTACCTGATCCAGGCGCGCGGCGCCGGCACCGGATCGGCCGGGCCGGCGCCCCGCGGCGAAGGCTGGCGTCGTTGGGTGCAAGAAAGCTGGCCGACCGTGCGGCTGGGCATGCTGACCTCGATCTGCGGCTTTCTGGCGCTGGCGTTCTCGGGCTTCCCGGGGTTGGCGCAGCTGGGCGTGTTCTCGATTGCGGGCCTGGTGGCCGCCGCGTTGACCACGCGCCACGTGTTGCCACTGTGGCTGCCCGATGGCACCAGCGGCATGGGCCTGCGCCGCCAGCTCGGCCGCGGCGCCGCGGTGCTGGTGCGCACGCTGCCGCGGGTGCGGCACCTGTTCACCGCGCTCGGCGCGGCATCGCTGGCGTTTCTGGTGTGGCACCACGACACGCTGTGGCAGACCGAGCTGTCGTCGTTGAGCCCGGTGTCTGCGCAAGCGCTGGCGCTGGACACGCAGCTGCGCGACGAGCTGCTGGCCGGCGACGAGCGCACGATGGTGGCCGTGACCGGCCCCGACGTGCAGGCCGTGCTGCAAGGCGTGGAGGCGGTGGCCCAACGGCTCGACCCATTGGTGCAATCCGGCCAGCTCGTCGGCTTCGATGCGATCACGCGCTGGGTGCCGAGCCTGGCCACGCAGCAGGGCCGCCGCGCCGCATTGCCCGATGCCGCCACGCTGCAAGCCAACCTCGCGCAGGCCACCCAGGGCGGCCCGTTGAGTGCCATCCGCCTGAGCCCGTTCGTGCACGACGTGCAGCGCGCCCGCGAAGCGCCGTTCATCCAGGCGGACCAACTCGCCGGCACACCGGTGGCCACGCTCGCGTCCGCGCTGCTGGTGCGCGGCGCCGACGGCAGCAGCACAGCACTGCTGCCCGTGGTACGCACGCCCGGGCCAGCCGGCGACGGCGCGCAGGCAGCGATCGAGCAGGCGCTGCGCGGCATCGACGCGGCGCAGGCATTCAACGTCGGCGACGAATTGCGCCGCCTGTACAGCCACTACATCCGCGAGGCGCAGGGCCAGGCGCTGTTCGGTGCGTTCGGCGTGGTGCTGCTGATGGCGGCGTGGCTGCGTTCGCTGCCGCGGCTGCTGGCGGTGTGCAAGCCGCTGCTGCTGGCCGTGCTGCTGACGATGGCCGGCCTTGCCGCGTTCGGTGTTCAACTCGGCATCCTGCACCTGGTGGGGTTGCTGCTGGTGGTGGCGGTGGGCTCGAACTATTCGCTGTTCCTCGACTGGCTGCGCCACCAGGGCTCCAGCGACGAGGACACGCTGGCCTCGCTGCTGCTGGCCAACCTGACCATCGTGCTGTCGTTCGGCCTCATTGCCGCCTCGGCGATTCCGGCGCTGGCCGCGATCGGGCGCGTGGTGGCGCCCGGCGCATTGCTGGCGCTGTTGCTGTCGGCGGCCTACGCCGCGCCCCAGGCCGAAGCTGCGCCGCGTTCATCCTGAGCTGGCCGGCTGCCGCACCAAGGCCGTGTGGGAAGATGGCGCCTGAGTTGCCGCCACGTCCATGCAACCGCATCAAGCTCCCCTGTCGCGCTGGAGCGCGCCACCCGCGGTCACTGCCAGCATCGGGCTGCACGCGCTGGCCGTGGGCACGGCCGTATGGGTGCCCGAAGCGTTCTGGTGGGCGCTGGCCGGCATCGGCCTGAATCAGGTGGTCCTCACCGCCGCGGGCCTGTGGCCGCGCAGCCAGCTGCTCGGACCCAACTGGACCCGGCTGCCTGCCGCCGCCGCCGAACGGCGGCAGTTCGCGCTGACGCTGGACGATGGCCCCGACCCCGAAGTCACACCGCGCGTGCTCGACCTGCTCGATCAACACCGCACGCGCGCCACCTTCTTTTGCATCGCCGCGCGCGCGCAAGCGCAGCCGGCGCTGCTGCGCGAGATCGTCGCGCGCGGCCACGACGTGCAGAACCACAGCCTGTCGCACCGTCACCACTTCGCGTTGCTGGGGCCGCGCGCGCTGGGGCGGGAGGTCGACCGCGCCCAGCAGGTCCTCGCGGATCTGTGCGGCCAGCGGCCGCATTGTTTTCGCGCCCCTGCGGGGCTGCGCAATCCGTTCCTCGACCCGGTGTTGCACCGCCACGGGCTGAATCTCGTGAGCTGGACGCGCCGCGGCTTCGACACCGTCACGCGCGATGCCGGGCGCGTGCTGGAGCGCCTGACGCGGAACATGGCCGCCGGCGACATCGTGCTGCTGCACGACGGACACGCGCTGCGCAACGAGCGCGAGCAGCCGGTCGTGCTCGAGGTGCTGCCGCGCCTGCTCGCGCATGCGGCCGGGCTCGGCCTGCAAGCCACCACCTTGCGCGACGCGGTGCCGCACCGCAGCGCCGTGCAGCGCTGACGGGTCTGCGTTGATGGAACCCCGAGACCTCGGACTCGCCACGACGCCGATCGCCGCGCCGCACATTGATCTGCGGCCGGCGCAAACGTGGCGCCACCTGCATCGCGCCGCCAGTGTCCGCTACCGGCGCAGCAGCCGGTTCAGCTGGCACTTCGCGCGCGGCAAGCTCAAGCGCGATCCGGTGTTTCGTGCGCTGTTGGCCGGCGCCGCCATCGCACCGGGCTCGCGTATGCTCGACATCGGTTGCGGCCAGGCCTTGCTGGCCAGCCTGCTGGCCGAGTGCCAGGCGCTGGCGGCGGCCAATCGCTGGCCTTCGCCATGGGGTGCGCCACCCAGCGGCGTGCACTACACCGGCATCGAACTGATGCCGGCGGACGTGGCGCGTGCCGAGCAGGCCCTGGCCGACCTGCCGTCGCGCCCGCGCTTGATCTGCGGCGACATGCGGCACACCGCGTTCGACCCGTGCGACGTGGTGGTGGTGCTCGACGTGCTGCACTACGTCGACCCGGCCGCGCAAGACGACGTGCTCACGCGCATCCGCCAGGCGTTGCGGCCCGGCGGCCGTCTGCTGCTGCGGGTGGGCGACCCGGCGCAACGCGCGCGCTTCTGGATCAGCCGTTGGGTCGACCACGCGGTCACGCTGGCGCGCGGCCATCGCGCGCCGCCCACCGCGTGGCGCACGCTCGCCGACTGGCGAGCCGCGTTGCAGCACCTGGGATTCGCGGTGCGCAGCGAGCCGATGAGCCAGGGCACGCCGTTCGCCAACGTGCTGCTGGTGTGCGACGTCGAACGAGGAATCTGACGGTGAAGCCGGCGCCGATCACCGCCTTCACGCTGGTCACCGCGCTCGGCCACGACCACGCAGCGCACGTCCGCGCGCTGCGCGAAGGCATCACCGGGCTGCGCCCGCAGGCCTTCGAGACCGCGGCGCTCGACGCCTGGCTCGGCGTGGCCGACGGCGTCGACGATCAACAGCTGCCGCCGGCGCTGGCGCGCTACGACTGTCGCAACAACCGGTTGGCGGCGCTGGCGCTGCACAGCGACGGCTTCGATGACCACGTGCGGCGCGCGGTGGCGCGCCACGGCGCCCGGCGCGTCGGCGTGCTGGTGGGCACCAGCACCTCGGGCATCCTGCAAACCGAGATCGCCTACCGCCAGCGCGCGGCCGACGGTGCGTTGCCCGCCTGGCTGCACTACGCCGAGACGCACGACACCGCGTCGCTGGCGCGTTTCGTGCAGGCCGCGCTCGGGCTCGAGGGCCCGGCGTGGGTGATCTCCACCGCGTGCTCCTCCGGGGCCAAGGCCTATGCCGCAGCCGCCAGATTGATCGCGCTGGACATCATCGACGCGGCGGTGGTGGGCGGCTGCGACACGCTGTGCATGACCACGCTGTACGGCTTTCGTGCGCTCGAACTGCTCAGCACCGACGTCTGCCGCCCATGGGACGCGCGGCGCAACGGGCTGTCGCTCGGCGAGGGCGCTTCGTTCGCGCTGTTGCAGCGCGACGGCGATGCGCCGGCCGGTTGGCTGCTCGGCTGTGGCGAGAGCAGCGACGGCCACCACATGAGCAGCCCGCACCCCGAGGGCGCCGGCGCGGCTGACGCCATGTGCGCGGCGCTGGCCGACGCGCAATTGCAGCCCGATCAAGTGGACTACATCAACCTGCACGGCACCGGCACGCGCAACAACGACGCGGCCGAAGACCTGGCGGTGTGCCGCGTGTTCGGCCGCAACGTGCCGGTCAGCTCCACCAAGGGCCACACCGGCCACGCCCTCGGTGCCGCCGGCGCGGTGGAAGCCGCCATCACGCTGCTGGCGTTGCGCGAGGGGCTGCTGCCGCACGGCCTGCACTGCGAACAGCCCGATGCGGCGCTGCAGGCGAACTACCTGCATCAGACGCGGCGGCGGGCCCTGTCGGTGGCGGCGAACAACTCGTTCGGCTTTGGCGGCAGCAACGCGTGCCTGATCTTCGGAGCGCCTCGGTGACCGACGCCACGACGTTGCACGTAGCCATCGCCGGCGTCGGCGTGCTCGGCCCGGGCTTCAGCGACTGGGAGCAGGCCGCCCCGTTGCTGCGCACACCGAGCGACTGGGCAGCGGCCGCCACGATGGTGCCGGCGCCCGCCCGCCTGCCGGCCACCGAGCGGCGCCGCGCCGGCGTCGGTGTCAGGGCGGCGATCGTGGTCGCCGACCAGGCCTGCGCGATGGCCGGCGTCGCGGTCGACACCGTGGCTACCGTGTTCACCTCGTCCAGCGGCGACCCGGAGACCTGCCACGCGATGTGCGAAGCGCTGGCCAGGCCGGAGCGCCTGCTGTCACCGACTCGTTTCACGAACTCGGTGCACAACGCGCCGGCCGGCTACTGGCACATCGCGGCGCAATCGCGCCAGGCCTCCACCAGCCTGGCGGCATACGACGCGAGTTTCTGCGCGGGGCTGCTCGAAGCGGCGGCGCAGTGCTGCAGCAGTCGGCGGGCGGTGTTGCTGGTCGCCTGCGACATCCCCTACCCCGCGCCACTGCACGCGCTGCGGCCACTGCCGGATGTCTTCGCCTGCGCGCTGCTGCTGGCACCGCAGGGCAGCGGGGCAGCGTGGCCGCTTGCGCTGTCGACTGCCGCGCGCGACGCGCCGACGCACTGCGGCACCGCCGAACTCGACGCGCTGCGCGGCTCGATTCCTGCCGCGCGCGTGCTGCCGCTGCTCGAAGCGCTGGCCCGCGACGAGTCGTGCACGCTGGTGCTCGATGGCGACGGGCTGCCGCTGGCCTTGCGCGTCGCGCCGCGACCATGACGCCGGCGACGCTCGATCGCGCCGGCATCGCGGCGCGCATTCCCCACAGCGCAGCGATGTGCCTGCTCGACGGCATGCTGTCGTGGACGGCCGACGAGATCGTCTGCCGCGCTAGCAACCACGCCGATCCGGCGCACCCGTTGCGCCTGGCCGACGGCCTGCCCGCGGCGTGCGCGCTGGAATACGCGTCGCAGGCCATGGCGCTGCACGGTGCGCTGTGTGCGCCGGCGGGCGACGGGCCGATGCCGGGCTTTCTGGCCAGCGCACGCGGCGTGCAGCTGCACGTGCTGCGGCTCGATGAGGCACCGGGTCCGCTGCGTGTGCGGGCGCGCCGATTGGCCGGCGACGCGGGCCAGGCGATGTACGGCTTCGAATTGCACGATGCCCGTGAACGCCTGCTGGTCGACGGCCGCGCCACCGTGGTGTTTGGTGCGCAGTTGCGGGCGCCCGCGGAGCGTTCGCCATGACGCTGGCCGGCAAACGCGCACTGGTCACCGGCGCCAGCGGCGCGTTGGGCAGCGCGATTGCGCAGCGCCTCGCGGCACAGGGCGCCGTGGTGTGGCTGCACGCGCACTCGCGGCCCGACGCGGTGCAGGCGTTGGCGTCGGCCATCGCCGCCGCCGGCGGCCAGGCGCAGCCGATCGTGTTCGACCTCGGCGATGTCGCAGCCACGCGTGCCGCCTGCGCGCGGCTGCTGCAAGACGGCCCGGTGCAGATCATCGTCAACAAAGCCCGCGTGCACGACGACGCCGTGTT